>CAYUPD010000272.1:0-1521 GCA_964446645.1 uncultured Rhodospirillaceae bacterium | reverse complement strand
GCAAGGCAAGCCATCAGACTCTGGTTGTCTCCGTCCATCTTGGTTTCGCCGAGAGTCGTGCAGGACTGGCCGATGCAGCTTCCGTTGCTGGGGGTGGCGCAAGGAGCCGCTAAGGCTGGAAGCGCCAAAAAAGCGGAACCGCAAACGGTCCAAACCGCGGAAAGGATTTTATGCATGGAAACGCTTTCCTATAACAAGTAAGCATAGAAAAGATTTGCCCCATATTATTAATTCTTGGTTAAATGAGCGATCGGGATTGGCTTTAAGCCGCTAACCTGATAGTTTGTGCCGACGTTCCGCGGGCATGACGGAACTGGTAGACGTACAGGACTTAAAATCCTGAGCCGAAAGGCGTGTCGGTTCGATTCCGACTGCCCGCACCACTTTTTGCGCTGGGCGCAAAAAGTGTCGCGCCGAAGCCCTCTTGGGCGAAGGCGGACGGGTTGCCAATAGAAAGAAAATTTATGACCGCACAAGAAAAAATACTCATTCTCGATTTTGGGTCTCAGGTGACGCAGTTGATCGCGCGCCGCATACGCGAGGCTGGCGTCTACTGCGAAATCCAGCCCTATAACCGCACCGAAGAGCAGATCAAGGCGTTTCAGCCCAAGGGCATCGTTTTATCGGGAAGTCCGGCCTCGACGCTCGGAAAAGATAGCCCGCGCGCGCCCGAGATCGTTTGGACTCTCGGCGTTCCGGTCTTGGGCATCTGCTACGGCCAGCAGACGATGTGCATGCAACTGGGCGGAAAGGTCGAGAGCGGCCACGCGCGCGAGTTCGGCAAATCCAGGCTCGAAATCAAAAAGAAATGTTCGCTTTACGATGGGGTGTGGAATCCCGGCTCGTTTAGCCAAGTCTGGATGAGCCACGGCGACCGTGTCACGAAAATTCCCGAAGGGTTTGAGACCGTCGCGGTGAGCGCGGGCGCGCCGTTTGCCTGTATCGCGAACGAGGCGAAAAAATTTTATGGAGTCCAGTTTCATCCGGAAGTGGTTCATACGCAGGACGGCGCGAAGCTGTTGCAGAATTTCGTGCATAAGATATGCGGCTGCGGAAACGCGTGGAGCATGAAGGCGTTCCGCGCGACGGAGATCGAGCGTATCCGGCAGCAAGTCGGCAAGGGCAAGGTCATATGCGGCCTTTCGGGCGGCGTCGATAGCGCGGTGGCGGCGGTGCTTATTCACGAGGCCATCGGCGATCAGGTAACGTGCATATTCGTCGATACGGGGCTTATGCGCGAAGGCGAAGCGCAGGAAGTCGTCTCGTTGTTCCGGTCGCACTATAATATTCCGCTCATCGCGGTCGATGCGGGCGAGACGTTTTTGACGGCCCTGCAAGGCGTTTCCGATCCCGAGAAAAAGCGCAAGACTATCGGCAAGCTGTTTATCGACGTTTTCGAGGCCGAGGCGCACAAGATCAAGGACGTGGGCTTTTTGGCGCAAGGAACGCTGTATCCGGACGTGATCGAGAGCGTTTCTTTCTCCGGGGGCCCGAGCGTCACGATCAAGTCGCATCACAACG
>CAYUPD010000271.1:0-1527 GCA_964446645.1 uncultured Rhodospirillaceae bacterium | reverse complement strand
GCGATTCACGCTCCTCTTTGAAGCTTTTACGCTTCAAAGCGAAGCGATCGCGGTCTAACGAAAGGGACCATCGGATCCCTTTTTCATTCCTTGAAATAGTCGTATCCTAACGCTTGCAGAACGGCTTCGAGCACGAAGTTAAACGGTTTGTTGAAGTGCGGAAGGAAATAGACGTCCGCAAACGCAAGGTCGGGCAGGGTTAGCTTTTGCTGGATGGCAAGCGCCAGGTAATAAATCACCTCGGTGTGGCTGACGTCTCCCTTCGTTCCGATCTGCGCGCCTAAAAGCCGCAGCGTTTTTTTGTCGTAGACGAGCTTGATCTTCGTCTTTGCCGTCGAACCCATAAACGGCGGGCGGTCGTCGTCCTCCACGAAGCTCGACGCCGCGTCTAGTCCCAGTTGACGCGCGAATTCCTCGCCCAGGCCCGTGCTGGCCAGATTGTGCCCGAAGACGCAGATCGCGTTCGTCCCGACGACGCTTTCGATCTTCGCCGCCTCGCTGCCGCCGATGTGACTCGCCGCCGCGATGCCGCTTTTGACCGCGTTGGTCGCCAGCGCCACGTTGACCGGCTCGCCCAGCGCCGCGTGGTTGATGGCGACTGCGTCTCCTATCGCGTAGATGTCGGGCAGGCTTGTGCGCATGAATTTATCGACTATTACCGCGCCGTTCTTGCTCTTCTTGGCGTCGGCCAAAAGCGCCGTGTTGGGCCGGAAGCCCACCGACTTGATAACCAGATCGGCCGGATACGCCGCTTTGTCCGTCACGACTTTTACGACCTTGCCGTTCTCTCCCTCCAAATCCACGACTTTTTCGCCCATCGCCAGCGTGACGCCCGCCTTGCGGATGTCATCCTCGAGCGGCGTCGTGAACTCGACATCGAAATAACGCGGCACGATGCGCTTCTCGATATCGATCAGCGTCACCTTCTTGCCCTTCTTGTGATAGGCCTCCGTCAGCTCGATCCCGATATAGCCGGAGCCAACAACCGCCACGGACTTAATCGCCGGATTGTCGGCCTTTTTGATCAGCTCTTCCGCGTGCTGGTAGAGCTTGCATATCTCGACGTTCTCGAAATTCCTGTGCTCTTCGGGCAGACCCGGTATGTCGATCGGCCACGACCCGGCCGCGTAGATCAGCTTGTCGTAGTTGTCCTCGAACGTCAGGCCGGTCGATAAATCCTTGACCGAAACCGAGTGCCGGGCCGGATTGATCGCCGTGATTTCGTGATTCATAAGAATCTTGGCGCCTTTGCCCTTCAGCTTCTCGGGCGTGCAATAAAACAAGTCGTTGAGATTTTTGACGATGCCTCCCACCGCTAAGGCGATGCCGCATCCGAGAAACGATATGTTCGTATTCCGGTCGTAGGCCGTAACTTCATAGCCCTTGTTTTGGGCGAGCAACGTGCGCAGCGCCGACGTGCCCGCGTGATTGATGCCGATCAGGATGATTTTCATGAAAGCTCCTTTTTGACGACGGGAATCATCAATGGGAGATATCAATAATCGGTTAAGTTCCGTATGGGGGTGT
>CAYUPD010000270.1:0-1539 GCA_964446645.1 uncultured Rhodospirillaceae bacterium | reverse complement strand
CCTCAGCAAAATGCCGCACTTGCTGATCGCAGGCACCACCGGATCGGGCAAATCCGTCGCCATCAACACGATGATCCTGTCGCTGCTGTACCATCTGCCGCCGCAGAAGTGCCGCTTTATCATGATCGACCCCAAAATGCTGGAACTGTCGGTCTACGAGGGCATTCCTCATATGCTGGCCCCCGTCGTGACCGAGCCTAAAAAGGCGATCATGGCGCTGCGCTGGACGGTGCGCGAAATGGAAGAGCGTTACCGCGCGATGTCGAAGCTCGGCGTGCGCAACATCGACGGCTACAACTCGCGCCTGCGCGAGGCCGCCAAAAACGACGAGCGCCTGATGCGCACGGTGCAAACGGGCTTCGACCGCGAAACGGGTAAGCCGATTTACGAAGAACAACCGCTCGATCTGACGGAACTGCCGTTTATCGTCGTCATCGTCGACGAAATGGCCGACTTGATGCTCGTCGCGGGCAAGGAGATTGAGGCCGCCATTCAGCGCCTCGCCCAGATGGCGCGCGCCGCAGGCATTCATATCATCATGGCGACGCAGCGCCCCTCGGTGGACGTTATTACGGGCACGATCAAGGCCAACTTCCCCACGCGCATCAGCTTTCAGGTCACCTCGAAGATCGACAGCCGCACGATTTTGGGCGAACAGGGCGCCGAACAGCTTTTGGGCCAAGGCGACATGCTCTATATGGCGGGCGGCGGGCGCGTGACGCGCGTGCATGGTCCCCTTGTGCGCGACGACGAGGTCGAGCAAGTCGTCAAGTTCTTGCGCTCGCAGGGCGAGCCGGAATACCTCGACGAAGTCACCGAGGATGACGGCAGTATGATCGGCGGCGGCGCGGGCGGCGACATGTTCGGCATGGGAGGCGGCTCGGGCGACGATCTTTACGACAAGGCCGTTGACATCGTCTTGCGCGAGCGCAAGGCTTCGACAAGCTTCATCCAAAGGCAGCTCCAGATCGGCTACAACAAGGCCGCAAACCTTGTCGAGCGCATGGAGCGCGAAGGCCTGATCGGCCCCGCCAGCCCGACCGGAAAACGTGAGATTTTCGGGAGAAATCCGAACGAGGAATAACCGCCCATGCCGGGACCGGACGACCAGAAGATAGGGTTGCTTTTCCAGAAAGGTTTCGACCTCCACCGGCAAGGAAAATTTGCGGAAGCCGAAAAAATCTACCGCGAAATCCTCCGCCATGCGCCCTGTCATTTCGACGCGCTGCATCTTTTGGGGCTTTTGACGCTTCAAGCGGGCCGCAAGGAAGAAGGCATCGGACTTATCGAGCGCGCGATCTCGGTCAATCCCCGCGTCGCCGCCGCATACAACAATCTCGGTAACGGGCTTAAAACGCTGGGACAAACCAAAGAGGCTCTCTCGAAATTCGACCAAGCGCTCGATCTTGACCCAAATCTTCCTGAAACGCACGACAACCGGGGCCTCGCGCTAAACGACCTTGGCCGTTTCGACGAAGCGATTCGGAGTTTTTCGCGCGCAATCGAATTGAAGCCCGACTTTACCGAAGCTCTTTTTCA
>CAYUPD010000269.1:0-1560 GCA_964446645.1 uncultured Rhodospirillaceae bacterium | reverse complement strand
CCGGATCGTGCCGGTTGCAGGCGACGAAATGGCGACTATAGCCGGACTCGTAAGACATGCCCGCCTTCAGGCGACAAGGATGTTCTTAAACTGCCACGGATCGGCGGTGTCCATATCCTCGGGGAACAAAACGCCGCGATCCTGAACGGGCGTCCAGTTGCCCCAAACGCCGACGACTTCGCCCAAGTAAGGCTTCGAGATTTCCATGACGCGTTCGTAGTCCATGTATTCGGGCTCCACGATGCCGCGCTTTGGATTTTCGATGGCCCAGATCATGCCGGAGAGGACGCCGATGCAGACTTGCAGCGAGGTCGCGTTGTTGTATGGAGCGAGCTTGCGGGCCTGCTTGATCGACAGGCGCGAGCCGTACCAGTAAACGCCTCTCTCGTTGCCCATGAGAAGGACGCCGAGTTCGTCGATGCCGTCCGTAATCTCCTCTTTCATCACGCGCTGGCGGGATTGAATCTTGCCGTTTTTACCGCACACTTCGTGGACCGATAAGACGGCGTCGTCGCACGGGTGATAGGCATAATGGCACGTCGGACGGTAGGCGACTTTGTTGCCCTTCTTCAGCGTCATATAATCCGCGATAGAGATCGCTTCGTTATGAGTAATCAAGAAGCCGTGGTAAGGGCCTTCGAGAGGAGTCCAGCTGCGCACGCGGGTCGTGCAGCCGGGGCGATTGATATAAATGGCCGCATCGCAACCGTTCGGATGACGCATGCCAAGCGGCGGCATGGTTTTCTCATGCGAGCCCCATCCGAGTTCGGCGGGCTGGTTTCCTTCCGAGTAGAAGCCGTCTACGGACCATGTGTTGACGAACTCGCCGACGTCTTTGGGCGTTTTGCCGACTTGGGTATCGCGCTCGGCAATGTGGATGACCTTGATGCCCAGTTGTTGAGCCAAACCGGCCCACTCTTCGCGCGAGGAGGGCTTGGCGACCTTGACGCCGGTATCCTTGGCGACGTTAAGCAGAGCGAGCTTCACAAAATGATTGACCATGCCGGGATTGGCGCCGTGGCAAATGACCGCGGTGGGGCCGTCTTTGTATTTGGGTTTAAGAGCGAGCGCCTTTTCGCGCAGGGCGTAGTTCGAGCGCTCCGAGGAAGACATGGTCGAATTAAGATAATAACCATCCCACGGCTCGACGACTGTATCGACGTAGAAAGCGCCTTTGGCCTGGCACAGTTCCATCAAAGAGACGCAACAGACATCGACAGAGACGTTGACGACAAAATCGCCCTTACTCAGGCGCGAGCCTAAAACTTGCTTATAATTTTCTTTGGTCAAAGCGTTTTTGACAAACGCGACGTTCATGGCCTTGGCCTTGTCCTTGCCGCGGTCGTCCGACGTGATGATCGTGATCTGTTCGGGACGTACGTCGATATGGCGCAGGATCAAAGGAAGAGCGCCTTCGCCGATGCTGCCGAAGCCGATGATAAATATGTGATTTTTGAATGCTACGTATTTTTTTGGACTGGGCACGAAAATCCTCCGGTATGTAAAGACGACCAAATTGACAGGAGGGGATAAGGGCAGCGACTCGCTTGACCGAATCCC
>CAYUPD010000268.1:0-1597 GCA_964446645.1 uncultured Rhodospirillaceae bacterium | reverse complement strand
AAACCGTCGGCGGATAGCCTTTTGTCGTGGGCGGCTCGCCCGCCGCAAGGCCGATCTCGCGCTGCGCCATCGCAAAGCGCGTGATGCTGTCCATCAGGCACAAAACCTGGCTCCCCTGATCCCTAAAATACTCGGCAACCGCCAGCGTTAAAAACGCCGCCTGACGGCGCATCAAGGGCGCTTCGTCCGACGTCGCCACAACGACGACGCTGCGCTTCAAGCCCTCTTCTCCCAGATCGTCCAAAATAAATTCCTGCACCTCGCGGCCGCGCTCGCCGATCAGGCCGATCACCGAAACGTCCGCCGACGTGTACCGCGCCGCCATCGACATCAAGGTCGATTTGCCGATGCCCGAGCCTGAAAAAATCCCCATGCGCTGCCCTTGGCAGATCGTCGCGAACGCGTTGATCGACCGGACGCCAAGATTGAGCTTGCCTCCTACGCGCTGCCGCCGATGCGCGGGCGGAGGAGGATTGCGGATAAAACGCGGATCGTCGCCGTGCGGCAAAATGCCTTTTCCGTCGATAGGCTCACCGAGCGCGTTGACGACGCGACCGAGCCACGCCTGGGTCGGCATGATGACCGGCTGCGCGTCGGCAAGTTCGACCTTGCTGCCGAGCCCGATGCCCTCGAGCGGCCCGAAGGGCAGAAGCAACGCTTTATCTTCGCGAAAGCCGACCGTCTCGCACAAAACGCGGGTGCCTCCGCGCGCCAGAACGTTGCAGCGTCCTCCGACCGACAGGCGGTTTTCGATCCCCGCCACTTCGATCAGCAGACCTTGCACGCCCACGACGCGCCCAAAGACATGGACGGAAGGGAGAGATTCGACGCGATCTATGAGTGTTTGAATGTTCTGATTCATGAGGACGGAATCACCTTACCCCATTTTTATTCCTATTTCAGCCTGCCAATATAGGCTTTATTTCAAGCCTATATATTCGCGTCAAACTGAGGCGAAAAACGCGATTTTCGAGAACCGGAGCGCAGCGTACTTTTAAGGTACGTGAGCACCGGAAGCGCAGAAAAGCGCGTTTTGCAGCCCAGTTTCACGCGAATATCCTTACTCCCACTCTATCGTCCACGGCGGCTTGCTGGTCACGTCGTAAGTCACGCGGTTGACGCCGCGCACCTCGTTGATGATCCGCGTCGCGACGCGAGCCAAAAACGCATGCTCGAACGGATACGAGTCCGCCGTCATCCCGTCCACCGACGTCACTGCGCGCAACGCAAGCACATGATCGTACGAGCGCTCGTCGCCCATCACGCCCACGGTGCGCACGGGCAGCAAAACGGCAAACGCCTGCCAGATTTCGTCGTACAGGCCCGCCTTGCGGATCTCGTCGAGATAAATAACGTCGGCTTTGCGGAGGATCGCCAATTTCTCGGGCGTAATCTCGCCGAGCACGCGGATAGCAAGTCCCGGCCCCGGAAACGGATGCCGCCCCACGAACGTTTGCGGCAAGCCGAGTTCGCGGCCCAAGGCGCGCACTTCGTCCTTAAACAACTCGCGCAGCGGCTCGATGAGCTTGAGGTTCATGCGCTCCGGCAAGCCGCCGACGTTGTGATGCGACTTGATCGTGACGCTGGGGCCGCCCGA
>CAYUPD010000267.1:0-1629 GCA_964446645.1 uncultured Rhodospirillaceae bacterium | reverse complement strand
CGATGGTTTTGCTGTCCTTCATGCCCGCCAGATGCTGGATGGCTCCAGAAATGCCGATGGCGATATAGAGGTTCGGCGCAACAATCTTGCCCGTCTGCCCGACCTGACAGTCGTTCGAAATAAACCCGGCATCGACCGCCGAGCGCGATGCGCCGATAGCGGCTTTCAGCTTGTCGGCCAGAGGCTCGATAATCTGCTTGAACTTATCGGCGGAATCGAGCCCGCGTCCGCCCGACACAATAATCGTTGCCGCCGTCAGCTCAGGCCGCTCGGATTTTGTCAGCTCGGCCCCGACAAACCGGGAAAGCCCCGTATCGCCCGCACCGTCGATTTTCTTAACGGCCGCGCTTCCGCCCTTGGCCGCCTTGTCAAACGCCGTCCCGCGAACGGTCACAAACTTGATCTTGTCTGTCGATTTAACCGTGGCGATGGCGTTGCCCGCATAAATGGGACGAACGAAAGTGTCTTCGCTCTCGACACCGATGATGTCCGAAATCTGCGCCACATCGCAAAGCCCCGCAGCGCGCGGCAAAACGTTTTTGCCGAAGCTGGTTGCCGGAGCAAAAACGTGGGAATACGACGGCGCAAGTTTGGCAATCAGCGCCCCGACGTTTTCGGCAAGGAAGTTAGCGTAGGCCGCATCGTCGGCATGAAGGACCTCCGTGACGCCCTGAATCGTGGCCGCCTCTTGCGCGGCCGCCGCGGCATCGAGACCTGCGACCAAAACAGTGACCGGTTGGCCGATTTTCGCGGCCGCCGTTATGGTGCTGAGCGTCGCACTTTTAAGACTTTTATGATCGTGTTCAGCGACAACAAGTGTGGGCATGGGGAGTCCTTTCTTTCTTTAAAAGGCCGAGCTCTAAAAGCTCCGCCTTCAGTTTTTCCGGCGATGTAAAGCAGTGTCCATAAAATCCGAGTTTCCTTGCGGCTTCGACGTTATAGTCCTTGTCGTCGATATAGAGCGTTTCTTCCGGATCGAGACCGAAGCGCTCAACGGCCAACATGTAAATGCGTGGATCTGGCTTGGCGATTTTTTCGTCGCCCGAAACGACGATGCCGCGAAACCAGGTCAAAAAGTCGAAGCGCGCCTGCGCAGCCGGAAACGTTTCCGACGACCAGTTCGTCAACGCATAAACCGGGATGCGCGCCGCGCACAAATCCTTAAGAAGCGCAACCGAACCATCGATGGGCCCGCGCATCGTTTCGTCATATCTTAGCCGCCAAGCCTCGATCAGATCTTTTTTGTCCGGATGCTTGTCAATAAGCTCCGCCTCGGCTTCGGCGAAAAGCCGGCCTGCATCCTGCCGTTCGTTCCATTTCTGAGAGCATATTTCGGTCAGGAAAAAGCGACGCTCGCCTTCGTCCGGGATGAGCTTGACATAAAGGTATTCGGGGTTCCAATCGATTAGAACCCCGCCCAAATCGAACAAGACGTTGGCGACCGGCTTGACCATTCTCAGATGACTTTGGCTTCGTTTTTGAGTTTATCGACAAGCGCGGCCACATCGGGAACCTTGACCCCGCCCTTGCGAACCGGCGGCGGCGTAACCTTGAGAGTCTGAATGGTCGGTGCCAGATCGACGCCCAGATCGGCCGCTGCGATTGTTTCAATAGGCTTTTTCTTGGCCT
>CAYUPD010000266.1:0-1665 GCA_964446645.1 uncultured Rhodospirillaceae bacterium | reverse complement strand
TCCAATCCTTAAGAAACCTTTACGTCTTGCATACAGGATTCATCATTGGTTAACGCCAAAACGAGATCTAACCGATCGGGAATCGAATGATCGTGCGATAGCTTGAAGTTGAACTGCTCGGCAAATCTCCCCGTCACGTAAGCCTGTATCGTTCGAGTCGATAAGTCCTCAATCAATACAGACCCCTCCAGCGCCTCTTGAAGTTTCAGGCTTAAAGAGGCGTTGCGCCCTACTATTTCCGCACGGCACGCTTCTTTGCCGCTTTCGGTCTTTATTCTGCGTAAAGTTATAACTCCCCCGTAGGCGAGCGATTCTTCCGCAAGAACGATAACATTCAAAAGCACCTTAAAAAAACCGCACCGTTCGCCGAAGCACGTCTCGGATAACTCTTCAGTCCAGGTAAGCGATATTTTTGTTTTTTCCAGATACTGTTCGGCGACCTGCCGCACGTCCTTGGCCGCAAGATTGCTCTCGCTGCCGGCTCGCCCGTACGCAATGCGATACAGCCTCAACCGACGCGCCGCCGTGCTGCCGCTGTCGCTAATCAGCTTAATGGCCTCGCCCACAACCGCGCCGCCGATATCTTCGATCAGCTCGACTCCGTTGTTTATGGCACTAACGGGACTCACCAGATCGTGGCACAGCTTCGAGGCCAGAAGTTCCATAACGCGCGCATCAATTTGCATAACCGTATCGCCACTTTACAGGAAAATTGAATAACTTAGACAGGCAGTCTAGGATTACTTGCGAGTCGTTAAGAGACACTTAAAATGGGCTTCGGCTCCTTAACCCTGTTATTCCTATGAAAATCTTTTTCTCAGCCAGCCATTCAACCCTTGCCCAGAAAGCCCTCGCCGAAATGACGGCTCGTTACGGGCAATCCTCCATGCAAGAGGCCGATTATCTCGTCGTTCTTGGCGGCGACGGACAGGTTCTTAAAACCCTTTATGAATCACTCGAATTCAACAAGCCGGTCTTCGCTATACGCCGGACGGAATCCGTCGGCTTCCTTTGCAATGCCTTTAACGACCGAAGCGATCTGTTGCAGCGCCTGCCCCGCGCCCAAAAGGTCACGCTGAATCCCCTGCTCATCACCGCAGAGGATGCGGACGGCAAAACATTCTCGGCCTTGGGCATCAACGAAGTGACGATCGTCCGCGAAACCCCTCAGGCGGTACGTCTTCGAATCACAATCGACGGAGTCGTTCGCGCCTCCAAGTACAGCGGCGACGGCGTTCTTGTCGCGACCCCGGCGGGAAGCACGGCCTACAACCACTCGTGCGGCGGCCCTATTGTGCCGTTGAATTCAAACACTCTCGTGATTACGGCCATCAACGGCTTCCGCCCTCGCGGATGGTCTTACGCCGTTCTCCCCCAAGACGCCTCGATCGAAATCGATGTTTTGGAAGCAACCAAGCGCCCGGCCCGGATCGAAGCCGGCATTTCGATATTCCATAACGCCATTAAAGCGAAAATCTGGCTGGACAAAACAAAAGACATCACGCTCCTCTTCGACCCGGATCAACATCTGGGCGAACGTATCATCCGCGAACAATTTTTACTTTAGACCGCTCTATTCCAGCGGAATGATTCCCGGCCCCGATAGCATGGCGAAGTTAGGCACCTCGCCCGCCGCAAGCTTCGCCTTGACCATCGCATCAAGAC
>CAYUPD010000265.1:0-1678 GCA_964446645.1 uncultured Rhodospirillaceae bacterium | reverse complement strand
GCCCGCTTGGCCGCCCTCGACGCCGAAGCGGACAGGCCGGCAACATCCTTCCCCTTATTCGATGATAAACCCCTCTTTTGATCGCTTTTTTGCAGTATTAACGGGTGACAGTCTCCACACCCTCTCGTTAACTACGTTTTTCCTGTTCGCTTCGCGAATTTTCAATTATTCTCCGCCTGTTTTGCTCGCTCTATTTTTAGTTCATTCGGAGACTTTATTATGGAAGAAAAACTTAAGGACGAAAATCCGGCTTCTGCTCCCCCTCCTTTCGACGTTAAAACGCTGAATCTCGCCGACCTGATCGCCCTCGACGACGCCGTCTCTTCCGCCCATAAATGTCTTTCGAAGCTTCCCCTTAAAAAAAAGGCTTGTTTCCTCGGCTCTATTCCTTATGCCGCCAAGAAAATCCTCGGCGATAAAACCATCGCCTTGTCATCGAAAATCTTCAAAGAAGGCCGCACACACGAAAATGTCGTCGCTCACTTGCAGATTCAGGACGAAACCCTCGGATATCTTAATCCTCTCCGCTACTTCGATCCGGCCCTCCTTAACGTCCTTTACGGCGCAAGCTTCCTGACGGAAGATCAAATGGCGCTGCTCGAGCTTGAACCCCTGAAGCTCAAAAATATTCGCGAGTTTTTGAAGAAATGCCGCGAAGCGCCGCCGCTTGGCCCCCAATATCCCAAGACCTCAAACGGTACGGAGCTCCTCCGCGCCGTCGATCCTTTATACAAATAGCGCGGTTAAGCGTTCGCGACTTGCCGGGAGTCGCCCGACTGCACGACGACGGGCCGCGCCGTCTCTTCGCCGTCATGGATATCGTTGGCCGCTTCGCGCTCGTATGGCAATGTCTCAAGCGCACCGCGCCCGCCCGTTACGATCAGCTCGATCAACGTCCCTGCGGGCGAAAAACATCCGCACACCAAAGGCCCGCCGCGCCCGCAACCGCCGTCCAACGTCACCGCCAACTCGTCAAGGTCCGCGCCGCCGTTCACCGAGTCGAACCCGCGCACAATCCTGTTGTACGACGCCTGCGCCTTGCCCGTCACCCGGAACGGCGCCGCCGTCCACCACAGCGCTTCGCCCTGATCGTCAAGCGATCGCGCCGGGTCGAAGCTCGCCGGAACGAAGAGCGCCCGCTTCTGCTCCGTATCCTGCGCCGCGTACGCCGCGCGCCGCATCGTGAACATCAGCTTCTCGTGCCCCGCCGACGCGCGCTGCAATGAGCGCAGATGGTTCGTCAGCCGCGTGATCGCCAAGCTCCCGGCCCGCGCCACCGCTCGCGTGTCCGTCACGCTCACGCCGTACAGCCTCAGATACGACTCCACGCCCGACGCCAGCAACTTCTCCAACGCCTGATGCGGCAACGGCGCAAACTGCAATCTCAATAAACGTTGCCATGACTCTTCGGCCGGGCCGCGTAAAAACACAATATCCGACGGCTCCACGCCCGTCTTGCACAGCAGCGCCGACCGAAACAGCAAAATCTCTTCCATCACCGCAGGATTATGGCGCGACTCAACCCCAAGATAGTTGCCGAGATACACAAGCCGGTCGCGCACCGAAAAACGCGCGGCAATATGGTCGTGAAGCGTCTGAAGCCGGTCGATGTCCCCGTTGACGGCCGCCACAGCCCAGATACGGCGCGGCGCGCCCAATTCGGCGAATTTTTCGTTCA
>CAYUPD010000264.1:0-1699 GCA_964446645.1 uncultured Rhodospirillaceae bacterium | reverse complement strand
TCATAAAGCACGTCGCCGTCCGTCACCGCTCCGAACAACGCCCGGTAGGCCGTCCGGAAATGTGCTATCGTCGTCTCATTCAAAATCGCCTCGGCGCTCGGCCCCAGATGAAAACGGTCGATTTTGCCCGTCGTCGTTTGAGTCAACGGATCGAAAACACGGATGGATTCGATCTCGTCGCCGAAATAATCGATTCGTAACGGCGCTTCGTATCCCGGCGGATAAAGATCGACAATCCCGCCTCGAACGGCGAATTCCCCCGCCTCGCGCACCGTTCCGGCGTCCGCATAGCCGTTCTGCGATAGAAAACCGCGCAGTTTTTCTATCGGCAACGCGTCGCCGACGGCGGCGTCGAGGCTCGCCTGCTTAAGCGCGTCCGGCGGAAGCGTCTTCTGCGTCACCGCGTTAATCGTCGTGACAATAACGGCAAATCCTTTGCCAAACCCGCGATTGAGGCGCTCTAGCGCGGCTATTCTCTGCCCCGTGACATCCGTATGCGGCGACACGCGGTCGTAGGGCAAGCATTCCCACGATGGGAAACTCACCACTTCGCATTCCGGCGCAAAAAACCCGATCGCGTCCGCCATCACCGCCGCGCGCACATCGTCCAGCGCAACATACACGGTCGGCCTGCCCGTACTGCGCTGCGCCAGCTCGGCCAAAAGACGCGCGTCGTGCCCTTCGGGCGCTCCTGCCAGCGTCACGCGGCCTTTTATAGTTAAGTCCCAGTCGGCGGTATACATTTGCCCCAATATCTTCCAAAGGCCGGAGACCTTGGCCCTTTTAGATTAAAACTTCAAGAACTCTCGAAAATATCCTCATTATCCACGTTATCCACAAGCATTATATATGTGCCCCTCGGCCCTACATCTGATAGCATTCCTTCCATCATGGCTGAACCTATCAATCTTCCCGCTTTGCGCTCCGTCTCGTTGCCCGAACCGGTCGCCCCGCGCACGCCGCCTCATAACATCGAGGCCGAGCAAGCCCTTCTCGGCGCGTTGCTCGTCAATAACGTCGTTTACGAAAAAGTCGGCGAACTCCTCGATCCGGAGCATTTTTACGATCCCGTCCACGGACGCATTTACGGCGCTATCGCCACGCTCGTCAATCGCGGCCAGATTGCCGACCCCAAAACCCTTCGCGGCCTTTTCGAAAACGATCCGGCTCTCACAGCCGTCGGCGGTGCTAATTACCTCGCCGACCTCGCCGCCAACGTCGTCACCATCTTTAACGTCGAGGATTACGCTCAACTGATCCACGACCTGCATCTCCGCCGCCAGCTTATTTCCCTCGGCACGGATGTCGTCAACGAAGCTTTCAAGCAAGACCTCGAAAAACCGGCCACCTCTCAAATCGAGTCCGCCGAAGCCAAGCTTTTCGAGCTCGCGCGCACGGGCGAACCCGACCGCGGATTCGTCAAGCTCGAAAAGGCCCTGACAACCTCCATCAGGCTCGCCGAGGAAGCCCACAAACGCGACACCCATATCACCGGCGTCACGACCGGCTTTAACGACATCGACCGCCGCATGGGCGGCCTGCAAAGATCCGACCTCGTTATTTTGGCCGGACGCCCCTCCATGGGCAAAACCGCGCTCGCCACCAACATGGCTTTCAACGCCGCGCACGCGTTCTTTAAAACCGAAGGCCGCGAAGGCTCTCCGGCCGCTTTCTTCTCGCTCGAAATGTCGAGCGAACA
>CAYUPD010000263.1:0-1705 GCA_964446645.1 uncultured Rhodospirillaceae bacterium | reverse complement strand
GATCCCTCTCAGATCCATCGGCGGATTTCCCCACAAAACGCGCAGGATGATCCACTCGGAATCCTTCAGCCGTTTGTCCATCCGTCTTACCTCCGTCCTTCGAGAATTCTATTCTTAAGTTTATAAGACTATGTTTTCTTAATGATATGAGAACTGTTTTGGGTTGTCAAGCCGTCTTGCGCAATATTCACGGCGTGTAACAACTGCTTTTCAAAAACGTTGCCCGCCGTTCACGATTTTGCCCAGATCAACCTGGAAGGCACGTCGGCGGCGCCGATGGTCTGCAGCGTTCCGTTCTGCTCATAGACCGCGCCAACAGGAATCCCTTCAAAAAAAGTCCGCGTGTCAAGGCGTTTTTCGCTGACGAACCAGTGAACGCCGTTGATCATAAACGGCTCTGTTTCTCCGGTTTTCCCAATCAGCCGGGTAACGCTTCGCACATCCTTCAAAATGTACAGATCTACACAGCCGTCTTCTCGGAAAACGCATGTGGCATAGAGATCGAACGAACGTCCTTTTGCATCGCAAACACAAAAAGCACCGTATGTCCCAGCGTACGCGTCGCTATTTTCTGGCGCGCGCCCGTGACCGATTTGTCCTGTGCAACCGGACGAACATCCCGCTCCATTTTCAAAAAGAGCGCATGCCGCTAATGCGACTATCATCAAGGCGGATACGCATACAGCTGCTGTCTTTTCATGATTCCATGTTTTCATAGCCGCTTCCGCCTATCGTTTGCAACGTTGTCGATTGCGCCTATCCACAATAAAAACCGCTTTAGCCATGTCGGGAGCATACGCTCGCCTCCCTTCAAATTTACCCTATATAATAAAGACGTTTCAAACATGCAAAAAGTGACAAAAAAATTGTTACAAAATCGTGAAATCTGTTTTTCAGGCGCGATTATGGTTCTTGTTGAAAAAGGTAAGCCATGCGATAATATTTTTACTGTTACATGCTTTGATTGCAATCGTCATACCACGTATGCCCGGGAGGTGCCGTTTCTATGAACGATTTGAAGTCTATTCCCGTTTTTCGAAAGGCCACGCAGGATGACCTCGACGAGATCGTAGTTTTATTTGACGCGGCAATCCGGCACATGAATGCTCTCGGTATCCCGCAGTGGGATGAAGTCTATCCTTCGCGGGACGTTCTTTCCGACGACCTGAAACGCGGCGAATCGTATGTCGGCCTGCTCGACGGAACGATCGCCTGCTCGTTCGCGCTCAGCCCGCGGTGCGATCCGGAGTATGCGTTCGGCGAATGGCAATACCCCGATCTGGTCTTTTCCGCAGTTCACCGTCTCTGCGTACATCCATGTTTTCAAAATCGCCGTGTTGCCTCGCAGGCAATGCGTTTTATCGAAAACCTGCTTCGCAGTCATGGAATTTGGGCTGTTCGCCTTGATGCGTTTTCGCTCAATCCGTATGCGCTTCGCCTTTATGAGCGGCTTGGTTATAATAAGGTCGGCGAGGTAAACTTTCGCAAGGGACTGTTCTATCTGCTGGAAAAGCGCCTTTAGTGCGCCGACTTCTTCATTGAGGAATTGTTGACGGAAACATGGTATAGTAGTTTTCAGATCGACCTACGGAGGCAAACGGCATGTTTAAGATTCTTGTTGTGGAAGACGACCGAGCGCTTCGCGAACTGTTTTGCACGGTATTGTCCAAAAACGGCTTCGTCTATTATGAAGCGCAGGACGGTA
>CAYUPD010000262.1:0-1753 GCA_964446645.1 uncultured Rhodospirillaceae bacterium | reverse complement strand
AATGCTTCAAGGAGTGCATCGTCGGGCGGGAGAAGGGGCGCGACGGGTAGAGTCAAAAGACGCGAGCGCAAATCGGGCAAAGCAAAGCCGGATTGGCCCGCGCCGTGCGCCATTGTCAAAAGCAGCGATCCTTTGGCTTCTTTCAGGTGATTGAAGAGATGAAAAAGTTTTTCCTCGGTCTTGCCGTGTCCTGCAAACCTGTCCGCGTTATCGATAGCGATGATGGTTCCGGCCTGCGTCAAAGCGGAAGCCGAATGAGCCAGAAGCTCTTCTTCGGTAATGCGCCTGCCTTTGCTTTTTTCGATCCAGAGATTCAAAAGATGCGTTTTTCCGCTTCCGGGAAGTCCCGTTACAATAAGGCCGTGCGCCGGCCAGTCGGGCCACCTGTCGATCCATGCTGCGGCATCGCGATTGCAGGGCGTGACGAGAAAATCGTCCGCGCTCATGGCGGTGTCGTGAGGCAAAGGAAGAGGAAGCTGGCGCATCATTTGTACATGGCGCTCGCTTTGTATTGACGAATGCCGAAGCGCACAAGAACGCCTACGACGGCGGCGGTGGGCACGGCGATGAGGACGCCGGTAAAGCCGAGAAGCTTAATCCCGGCGATAAGAGCGAAGAGAATCCAAACGGGATGCAGGCGGATGCGCGAGCCGACAAGACGCGGCAGAAGCACGTAGGTTTCGAAAAAGTTTCCGATAAGAAAAACGACCATGACGATGGAAAGGCACAGCCAGTTGCCGTCGAACTGAAGCCCCGCAAGAATGACGCTCGTAATCCAGCCGAAAATCGTTCCGACGTAGGGAATGATCGACAAAACTCCGGCAATAAGGCCGACAGTTCCGCCGAACTCAAGGCCGCTTAAAGCAAGGCCGAAGCTATAAAAAAGGCCGAGTACGACGCAAACGATGGCTTGTCCGCGCATAAAGCCGGAAAGAGTGTCGTCGATTTCGGCCAACTGCTCACGAATGACGGCGTAATGAGCGCGGGGAATAAGCTTGTCGACGACATTCGTCAGGGTTTTCCAGTCGCGCAGGACGTAGAAGGCCGTCACGGGAGCCAAAATCGACAAAACTATCGTGTCGATAAGGGCAAAACCGCCGCTGACGAGGCTTCTGACGGTATTGCCGACAAAGCCGAAAGCATCGCCCGTTGATTGGGTAGCGGCGTCGCGGATTTTGGCGACGTCTTCCGGGGAGAAGCGCGCAAGCCAGTTTTGAGCCGAGGGCAGAAGGTCCTCGCGAATTTTTCGCAAATATTCGGGCAACGCGTCGATGAGGGCGACAATTTGGCTGTTAACGAGAGGCCACAGCAGAATAAAAATGGCCGCGACGACGAAGATAAATCCGGACAGAACGATAAGAGCGCCGAGCCAACGTTTAACGTTGCGTTTTTCGAGTGAGGCGACGACGGGCTCGAGAAAATAGGCGATGGCGAGGCCCGCAAGGAAAGGGAACAAAACTGGGTTAAAAAGCCACAAAAAGACGGCTAATCCGACGAGGATCAGCAGCCAAAAGCGCATAGCCGAGAAGGGGGACGTGGGCATTTGTGTCTCCGGGATAAAGAGGGGACAGATTAGCCGATTTTGAAGACATATAAAGCTTATATTGCGTTTTAGGCCTTCTTTCTGCTACAAGCGGCGGGACATAAACGAACGAGATTAAGAGACAGTGACGACATTTGCCGATTTAGGGCTGAGCGAAAACATCCTGAAAGCTATACAGGATGTCGGTTATACGACCCCAACCCCCATTCA
>CAYUPD010000261.1:0-1773 GCA_964446645.1 uncultured Rhodospirillaceae bacterium | reverse complement strand
CTCCTTCGGCCTCGCCGCCGCCAAGTCCCGCGCCGGACCTAATAACGGCCACGGTCGCCGGAACCGGAACCGACGGGCAACTCATTCTCAAAACCGGCGATGCGACGCTTTTTGTCAAGGCGCGCGTTTCAGCCCCCATCGGATCTGTTTTGATCCTTGCCGCCGACAAAGCCCCGAATGCGCCCGCCCTTGCCTTGCCCGAAGCGGAAACGCCGCCTTTCGGCGCTTTGACGGAAGCTCTGGACGCGCTCGAACGATTCAGCCCGCGCGTTTTCCACAACGTCTTGGCGAATTTTTTGCCGCGGCCGACCGACTCCCTGCCCGGCGCGTTGCTGTTCCTTCTCAACGCCTTCAAGCATGGCAACGTGCGCGGCTGGCTCGGCGACGACGCCGTCGAAAGCCTTCATGTCGCCGGAAAATCCGATATCGTGCGACGCCTTGCGAAAGACCTTTCTTCGGCCGGATCGACGGCGCAGGACCCCGTCGTCGGCGAATGGCGCTCTTATCCGGTGCCTCTTTTCGCCGACCGGAATTTCCAGTTTTTGACGCTTTACGTCCATGACGGCCGCGACGAGCAAAAAGAAAAACAAGCGGCCGCGCGGAAGGCCGGGCACATCCGGTTTCTGATCGATATGCGCCTAAGCAAGCTCGGCGCGATGCAAATCGACGGCCTCGTCCGCCCCCAAAAACTCGACATGATCCTGCGCAGCGAAGCCCTTCTGCCCGACGGCCTGCACCACGACCTGCGCATGGGGTACATCAAAGCGCTCGACGCCGTCGGCTATGCCGGAACGCTCAACTTCCAAGTCGGTCGGCAGCATTGGGTCGTCATGAAAAAATCCGCGCCCTTGAGGCAAGGGATCGTGACGTAGGGAGAGTTTTGCTCTATCCCGCCTTTTGCCGTTCGTGCCGGACGCCGCCGATCTCGTCGAACTGAAGCCCTTCGAGGCGGCGTTCTTCCCTCGCTATCTCTTCGAGCCTTTGCTCCTCGGCGATTTCGTAGCGCTTCTGCTCCTCAAAAAGCTCGGCCAGTTTCTCTTGCGCCAGCCGCACCGCCTGCGTCGCGGATTGCCGCTCTTTGTCGAGCGCGCGCTCTTTAATCGCGAGGCTTTTGAGAAACGCGCCGTACGTCATGCGCGCGATCACGTTCCTTGCGGCGGCGGCCTGTTCGCGCAATTTAAGGTTCTGCAAAAACGCCACGAGCCTTTCGACCCGCTCGAGATTGTCCATCAGCCGCGCCAGTTGCTGCCTTTGGTTATCGACGAGCGTCTTTTGCAGCTTGATAAGCGTCGCGAAGCTTTTCTTCATGCCTTACCCGGCTCCAATATCTGCGAGAGGCGGGCGTACGACTCGTCGAAATCCGAGCTTTCGTCCTTGCCTTGCCGCAGAAATTCCTCAAGCGGCGCGTAAAAATTCATCGCCTCGTCGACTTCGGGGTTCGTGCCCCGCCGGTACGCGCCCAGACGGATCATCTCGGCCATGTTCTCGTACGCCGCCAAATGTTTCCGCGCCGTCGAGACGAGCTTGTTCTCCGTCTCGTTATTGCAGCCCGGCATCGTTCGCGAAATGCTCCGCAGAACGTTGACGGCGGGAAAACGCCCCCGCTCGGCGATCGAGCGGTCTAAAACGATATGCCCGTCTAAAATTCCGCGCGCCGCGTCCGCAATCGGCTCGTTATGGTCGTCGCCGTCCACGAGCACCGTAAAAAGCCCCGTGATGTTGCCCTTGCCGTGCTCGCCCGGCCCAGCGCGCTCCAGTAGTTTCGGCAGCTCC
>CAYUPD010000260.1:0-1776 GCA_964446645.1 uncultured Rhodospirillaceae bacterium | reverse complement strand
AGTCGCGCCGATAAAAGACGGCACGCGGTAGGCCCAGATTTGGTCGATATGCTGTGGGCTTAAAAGGCGCGCCGAGGCGCTTTGAAGCCAATAGATGCCGATGGGTTTTTTGTAGCGGGGCTTTTCCTGCAAGCGGATGTCGGTGTAATTGCCGGTTTCGATCATCTGCTTGCTGGCTTGGGCGAACGAGGACTCGTCGCGGTCGGTCGGCGGCATCGAGACGATGCCGGGCGTGAAGAAGCCTATGCACAACAAGGCAAGGAAAGCGTAGGCGGCGAAGCTAAGGCGCTTGCCGTCGTGCGAGAAGAAGGAAGGAGGAATTGTCTCAAGCGCTCTGAACATCGCCTTGGGATCCTTTTTTGCGGATGAAGTAAATGTTGCGCAGGTAGATAAAGAGCCCCAAGCCCTGGCCGAGCATAAAGACGATGTCTTCTTGGTGGATGGCGTAGATAAAAAGGATCATGCCGCCGCCGATGCTGAAGTACCAGAAGATTTCCGGGACGATGCTTTGCTTGGCGCGCTCGCTGGCGATCCATTGCATGACGAAGCGCATCATGAAGAGGAATTGACCGAAGAGGCCGATGATCGTCCACAAAGTCCAGTGGGCGGAGAGCCAGGCGAGAATGCTTTGCATGTTTTGATTCCTTTCAGGAAGGCGCTTTCAATATCGCTTAACTTATCATCCGTTTCAAGTTACGGCTTGACGTTCCAGCTTTCGACCGACCAAGCGCCGCCGTCGTGTGAGAAAAGGCAGAAAGCGCCGGTGGAGATTTTGAGTTTATGGTGCATGCGGAAGCCTGCAAAATCGCCGGTCAGATGCGGGGCGAAGCGCGCAATGCCGTTGCTCGTGACGACGAGGACTTTCTTTCCGGCATGTTCGGAGGCGACCTTCTTTCCGAAAGACAGCCACCCATCGATAATCGCCCGAACATCGACCTTCCAGCCGTCGGGGACAACGGCTTCGTCGTCCCATGCCTTAAGGGCGTCCGCGCCGAGCCGCGCGACGACCTCGGCTTCGGGACGGTTTTCGTCGATTCCGTAATCGATTTCGTTAAACAAAGGATCGACGTTGGTTTTTAGCGAAACCCCGGCCGCCGCAAACGCCTGCTCGGCGGTTTGCCGGGCGCGGAGGAGGGCCGACGTATAAACGACGTCCGGCAGAAGGTTTTTATCGCGCAGATAAAGGCCGAGCTTTTGTCCCTGTTCCAATCCGCTTGGCGAAAGGGGCATGTCCGTGCGGGCGCCGACGCGCGTGATTGTGTCGCCCGGAGAGAAGGTATTGCCGTGCCGCGCGATCAGAAGAGAGGTTTTCATGGAACGAGTTCTCCGTGCTTGGCGATCAGGGCTTCGGCGCGGACGATGTCTTCGGGGCTGTCGATGCCCGACATGCTGGCGCGGTTTTTGTAATCGACGGGAACGCAGCGGATTTTAAAGCCGTGTTCGAGGACGCGAAGTTGTTCGAGGCCTTCGAGTTTTTCGTAGCGGCCTTCGGGGAGTTTGGGGAATTTGTTGAGCATCGCGCGGCTGTAGCCGTAAAGGCCGATATGCCGCCAGACGGGGGAGAGGGAAGATTTTTCGCGTAGTTCTTTTTCCTTGCGCAGGGCGGGGAGGATGTTTTTAGAGAACCAGAAGGCGAGGCCGGATTTTTCGTCGAAAACGGCGGTCGTGCCGCTGAAGGGGGTGGTTTTCTTGCTTTCGCGGAGTTTATCGAGCTGCTCCCAGCTCATCTGAGTGACGGGCGTGACCATGTCGGCGGGGTCGAGGGCGAACGAGTCG
>CAYUPD010000259.1:1604-1834 GCA_964446645.1 uncultured Rhodospirillaceae bacterium | reverse complement strand
TGATGAAGCTCGGCGTTATGGCGACGATTACGCAAACGATCGACGCCGACACGGCCGAACTGGTGGCGACGGAATTCGGGCATCGCGTCAAGCGCGTGACGGAAGCGGATATCGAATCCAACCTCGGCGGCGTCGAAGACACGGCCGAGAATCTAAAACCGCGCGCGCCGGTGATTACGGTCATGGGCCACGTCGACCACGGCAAGACGTCGTTGCTCGACGCTTTGCGG
>CAYUPD010000259.1:0-1589 GCA_964446645.1 uncultured Rhodospirillaceae bacterium | reverse complement strand
AGATTACCGATATCGTCGTTTTGGTCGTCGCGGCCGACGACAGCATCATGCCGCAAACGATCGAGGCTATTCGCCATGCCAAGGCGGCGAACGTGCCGATTGTCGTCGCGATCAACAAGTGCGATCTTCCGGCGGCAAATCCGGGCCGCGTGCGGCAGGAGTTGCTGCAACACGATATTCAGGTCGAAGAAATGGGCGGCGACGTGCTGTCCGTCGAGATTTCGGCCAAGACCAAAAAAGGCCTCGATAAGCTTTTGGATGCGATCCTGCTGCAAGCCGAGATACTCGACCTTAAAGCCAATCCCGACCGCACGGCCGAAGGCTCGGTTGTCGAAGCGAAGCTTGAGAAGGGGCGTGGGGCGGTGGCGACGGTTCTGGTCAGGCGCGGAACGCTCAAGATCGGCGATATTATCGTCGCGGGCTGCGAATGGGGCAAGGTGCGCGCGCTTATCGACGATCGTGGCGGCGCGATTAACGAAGCTCTGCCGTCGATGCCCGTCGAAGTTTTGGGGCTTAACAGCACGCCGGTGGCGGGCGACGAACTTTTGGTCGTTCCGGACGAAGCCAAGGCGCGCGAAATTACCGAATTCCGCATCCGCCGCAAGAAGGCGATTGCGGCGGCGGCCTCGACGCCGCGCGGCAATTTCGAGCAGATGATGCAAAACATCAAGTCCGGCGCGGTCAAGGAGTTGGCCGTGCTGATCAAGGGCGACGTGCACGGCTCGGTCGAAGCGATCAAGAACGCGCTCGTCAAACTGACGGACGAGAACACCGAAGTGAAGGTTCGCGTTTTGGATGCGGCGGTCGGCTCGATTACGGAGTCGGACGTGACGTTGGCCAAGGCGTCGAATGCGATGATTATCGGGTTTAACGTCCGCGCGAACGCGCAGGCGCGAGAGATGGCCAAGCGCGACGCGGTCGAGCTTCGTTATTACTCGATCATTTACAACGTCATCGACGACGTCAAACAGGCCTTGTCGGGCATGTTGTCGCCGACGTTGCGCGAGAAATTCCTCGGCAACGCGCAGATTTTGCAGGTTTTCAATATTACGAAAGTCGGCAAGGTCGCGGGCTGCAAAGTCACCGAAGGCATCGTCAAGCGCGGCGCAAAAGTGCGGCTGTTGCGCGACAACGTGGTCATCCACGAAGGCTCGCTCAAGACGCTCAAGCGGCTCAAGGACGAAGCGAAGGAAGTCCGCGAAGGGTTCGAGTGCGGCATGGCGTTCGAGAGCTACGACGATATCAAGGAAGGCGATGTGATCGAGTGCTTCGAGATCGAAGAAATTGCGCGGCAACTCTAAGCCCGCTCTTTCACCCTGTGCGTGGCGGGCATTGCGGTTAAATTCGCTAAAAAGCTATAAACTTATAGTTTTGCGCAGGTGTGAACGTTGCTCCCAAGGGTGACTGCCGTATATCCGGAAGGGCAAACAGGCGTATACGTATACGAGTCGTATAGGCACCCATGGGATCCGCTGATGGCGCAACCGGAAATGGTCGACGTTACGATATCTTGGCCGTTGCATTGGATCGCCGTGCTCTCACTGCAGAGGGAGTGTCCAAGGTAGGTACTGCAGCTCCAGGCGGTAAGG
>CAYUPD010000258.1:0-1838 GCA_964446645.1 uncultured Rhodospirillaceae bacterium | reverse complement strand
TCTCCTGTTATTTTCTGCCCCGCGACGAAGCCCAATACGAGCTACTGAAAAACAACGGCTTAAACAGCCTCCCGCCTCTGCTTGCCGATTATGCGCCGGACGCCGTTAAAATTTGCCTCGAAACAAAGGTCCTCGTGCTCGACAATCATTTTGTGCCGTTAAACTGGCAGCATCAACTACCGCACGCGCTGCTCGCAGGAGCAAAGACAGTCCAGCTCTGGCACGGCATTCCGATAAAGGAAATCGGGCTTGAAACGATGCCCAACGCAAGGCTTAACGATCCCAATGTCGCCGAAATCATGGCGTCATGCGGTCCGTTCGACGCGTTTATAGCGCCGAATGAAGTCTCCCGCAGCGATTGGGCGCGAAAATTCTCGTTCCGCGCCTATCATGCATCCGGCTACCCCCGCAACGATGTTCTGCTTCGGGATACTTTGCCGCGCGATGAGATCAACGTTGACGGAGACGCGCTCCGGAACATTAAGGCCTCAAACGCACGCAAGAAGCCTGTCGTATTTTATGCTCCAACATTCCGCGATCAAGGTGAAGTCTCATGGTTTGCCCGCGCAAAAATCGATGCGCTGGCCGCCTACTGTGCTGAAAAAGGCTACCTGTTTTGTGTGAACATGCACCCTGCCGAGCAAAATTTCGTCGGGCAACTTCGACAACAGAATCCGAAGATCGGCTTCGTCGCTCCTCACACGGACATTTATCCTCTGGTTAAACATGCTGACGTTTTGATAACGGATTACTCTTCCCTCGCATTCGATTATTTGCTTTTGGATCGCCCCATCGTCTTTTACCGACCGGATCATTCGGATTATACGATGCATTCACGACATCTGATCGGCGATCACGACCGATATGTGTGCGGACCTATGGCATCGGACAGGCCTGCTCTCATTAAAGCCGTAGACGAAAGCATAGCCGCAGCCCAAAACGCCGCCCCCGACTCCTTCCGGGAAGCGCGCCGAGTCTTAATGAACGAACTTTTCGACCGGAGGGACGCCCTCGCGTCGGACCGTTTAAGCGATATCATCCTGAATTTATTGGAGTCCGATAAATGAAAACTGTCATTACCTTCGGAACATACGATTTATTCCACATTGGGCACATAAGGATACTGATGCGCGCCAAAAGTCTCGGCGATAAGCTTGTTGTCGGGGTTTCGACAGACGAGTTGAACTTTTCCAAGAAGGGCGTCCTGCCCGTCTTTACCCTGCCCGAGCGAATGGAGCTTCTTCGTGCGCTTTCATGCGTCGATGACGTTTTTCCGGAAGAAAGCTTGGAGTTAAAAGCCGATTATATAAAAACTCATCGCGCGGACATCCTCGTCATGGGCGACGACTGGAAGGGCAAATTCGATAAATTCAATTCAATATGCCAAGTCATCTACCTGCCAAGAACCCAAGGCATATCCACGACTAAGATCAAGGAATATATAGGAAAAATTAAGTCCGATTCCATCTAGGCACGATTCAAAAAATACAATTTCGCCTTAAAGGCAGCATATTTTGGCCATAATAGACGCCTACCGTTTCTTCATGGCGAAAGCCACGTATCTCTTTCACCTATCGGTATGCAAAGGAGACGTTCCATGAAGAGCAAAAAAATTGCGGTCACACTCCTAACGACCGTCCTGCTGGCAGCAATGCCCCTTAGTCCGGCAAATGCCAGAGGGCATGCCCCCCGTCACGATGGAGGACATCATTCCAATTTTGCTCTTGGGTTATTGACCGGCGGATTGATCGGAACAAGCCTTGCCCTCATATCGACCCCTGTGCCGACCAGAACTGTAGTTGTCGAACCGCCGCCCGTCAGAGTCTACACGGCGCCGC
>CAYUPD010000257.1:767-1844 GCA_964446645.1 uncultured Rhodospirillaceae bacterium | reverse complement strand
ATAACCGGAAATGACGAAGAGAGAGGAGCGGCGAAAAAGCAACAGCAGGGGCGAAAACAAATATTCGGAAAAACGGCAACCGCTAACCCCGCCCCTTCGGAATAACGACTGACGAGCAATCGTTATTCCGTTCCCCTCCCTCAAGGGGAGGGGAGAAAAAAGAGTTATTCAAAAATTTTATGGAGAGATTAGCGGCAGCTCTGAAGGCACTTCTTGAGCGACGCGCGGCAGTCCGCGCTCGCACCGAACATCCCCGACGGCCCGTTGATCCCGCTGTCCGTGCTCGCCGCGCTCGTGTCCATGCAACGCGCATAATCCCCGTCGCACGAACGGCGGCACGCCTCGGCATCCGTTTCAATGATCGTCGTCCGGCCGTCCCGCCCTACATAGGTATCCGGCGGCTTCGTCCCCGACACACACGCCGAAAGCATTCCCACCGCTATCAGTATGAGAATGCTTTTCGTCATCGCTTTATCCGCCTTTTTGGGAGGGCTTCTTCGCCAGCTTCTTCACGACGCCGGGCTTCTTGGCCGACTCTTTCTTGACCGGCTCTTTTTCTTTCACCGGCGCTTTTTCTTTCGCCGCTTCCTTGGCCTTCGCCGGCGCTTCCTTGGCCGGAGCCGCTTCCGTGTCGCTCTCTTCAACCGGGGCTTGCTTGGCCAGCAGATCGAGCTGCTTCTTGCCCTTCGCCTCGACATCGCGATCCACGAATTCGATCATCGCCATCGCCGCCGCGTCTCCATACCGGAATCCCGCCTTGATGACCCGCGTGTAGCCTCCGTTGCGGCTCTTGTACCGCTCGGCCAACGCTCCGAACAACTTCTTGACGCTCTCTTCGTCGCGCAAAATCGAAATCGCGCGGCGGCGGTTCGCCAGCCCGCCCTTCTTGCCCAACGTAATCAAATTCTCCACCACCGGGCGAAGGTCTTTCGCCTTCGGCAAGGTCGTCGTGATTTGCTCGTTCTCGATCAGCGCCACCGCCATGTTGGCGAACATAGCCTTGCGGTGAGAGCTGGTAACTCCGAGTTTACGATACGCGTTTCCGTGACGCATGGCACTTTCTCCTTCATGACTTGG
>CAYUPD010000257.1:0-757 GCA_964446645.1 uncultured Rhodospirillaceae bacterium | reverse complement strand
CTTGGCCCTGTGATTTCGCCCCTTTAGGCGCTCTTGCAGAAACCGGTTGCAACGTATCCGCGCCTGATCCCAGCACGCGGACTTAATAAAAGACCTCAAAACGGGTCTTCCATCTTCTTCGCCAACTCCTCGATGTTCTCGGGCGGCCAGTTCGGAATCTGCATCCCCAGCGAAAGCCCCATCTGGGTCAACACTTCCTTGATCTCGTTCAGGCTCTTGCGGCCGAAGTTCGGCGTGCGCAGCATTTCGCTTTCCGTCTTCTGCACCAAGTCCCCGATGTACACGATGTTGTCGTTCTTCAGGCAGTTCGCCGAACGAACCGACAGTTCAAGCTCGTCCACCTTCTTCAGCAGGTTCCGGTTGAACGGCAGATCGCTCGCCGCTTCCGGCGCCACGACCGCTTGCGTCGGCTCTTCGAAATTGATGAAGAACTGCAGCTGGTCTTGCAGAATGCGCGCCGAAACCGCCACCGCGTCTTCCGGCAATACCGAGCCGTCCGTCTCGACCGTCAATATCAGCTTGTCGTAGTCCGTCACTTGGCCCACGCGGCTGTGCTCGACGCGATACGCCACCTTGCGCACCGGGCTGAACAGCGCGTCAATCGGCAACAATCCGATCGGCGTGTCTTCCTTGCGCAACGCCGCCGCCGGGATGTACCCGCGGCCCGTCTCAATCGTCAATTCCATCGACAACTTCGCGCCCTTATCCAGCGTGCAAACCACCAACTCGGGGTTCATGATCTCGATGTCCGCCCCGG
>CAYUPD010000256.1:784-1849 GCA_964446645.1 uncultured Rhodospirillaceae bacterium | reverse complement strand
GGACGACTTCGACAGCAGCGTCAAAGGCGTCGTTAATACCGTCTCCGCCGCCGCCACCGAAATGCAAAGCAGCGCTAAATCCATGGCCGCCATCGCGGAGGAAACCAGCAGCCAGTCCTCCGCCGTCGCCGCCGCCGCAGAGGAGGCTTCGACCAACATTCAGACCGTCGCCTCCGCCGCAGAAGAGCTCAACGCTTCCATCGGCGAAATCAACCGTCAGATCGGCGATTCCGTCAAGGTCGCGGGCGAGTGCATGACCGAGGCCGAAGCCACGGGCAAGGTTATGCAATCGCTAAGCAAGTCCGCCGAAGACATCGGCAACGTCGTTAAGCTCATCGAAGGCATCGCAAGCCAGGTCAATCTGCTCGCCCTTAACGCGACCATCGAGGCGGCGCGCGCGGGCGAAGCAGGACGCGGCTTCGCCGTCGTCGCCAACGAAGTCAAGAGCCTCGCCAATCAGGTCAGCCATGCCGCCAAGGACATCACGCAGCAAATCGGCGGAATCCAAGGCCAGACGGGTCAAGCCGTGACGACCATCGAAACCATTACGTCGACCATTCGGCGTATCAATGAGATTTCGACCGCCATCGCCGCCGCCGTCGAAGAGCAAGGCACCGCCACCAAGGAAATCTCGCGCAGCATTCAGGAAACCGCCGCGGGCACCAAGGAAGTCACCCGCAACATCGGCGGCGTGACCAAGGCCGCCGCAGAGACGGGCACCGCCTCGACGCAGTTGCTCGATACCGCAGGGCAGTTGGCTCATGAATCCGAAACGTTGCGCAAAGTCGTCGAGGACTTCATCGTCGGCGTTCGCAAAGGATAAGACAACGCATCCGTCCGGTAAAAAACGCTCCGCCAAAAACGGAGCGTTTTTTATGCCGCCATTGACGATAGTTCGTTGAGCAGCTTCTTCACGCCTTCCTGACGGCGCTCCGGATTCTCCCATGCACGCATCACCACCAGCTTCTTGTCCGGCTTAACAGTTACGGTGCCTGCGTTGTCCGCAATCCACGCCATTAACCGGTCGGGGCGCGCAAACGTATCGTTGTGAAAAACAACAATCGC
>CAYUPD010000256.1:0-774 GCA_964446645.1 uncultured Rhodospirillaceae bacterium | reverse complement strand
GCGCCTTTGGCCGCGGCGTCGATTTTGGCAACGTCCGCTTTGCGGCATATTTGCTTGATCTCGACCGTTTGCAGCAAATTCTCGACCTCCGGCGGCAACGGCCCGAAACGATCAATCATCTCGGCCGCAAACGCTTCGATCCCCGCCCTGTCCTCTATATCGGCGAGGCGCCGGTACAGACCGAGCCTTACGTTCAGATCGACGACATATGCCTCGGGTATCAAAACCGATAGGCCGATATTGATTTGCGGCGTCCACCTCTCCGGCGCGCCGGTTCCCGCTTCTCCTCCGACACGCGCCGCCGCGACCGCGTCCTCAAGCATTTGCTGATAAAGCTCCACGCCGACTTCGCGGATGTGCCCGGACTGCTCTTCTCCCAAAAGATTGCCCGCGCCGCGAATGTCCATATCGTGACTCGCCAACTGGAACCCCGCGCCAAGCTGTTCGAGCGTCTGGATGACCTCGAGCCTCTGCTGGGCCGTCTTGGACAGCGCGGCCGCCGGGTCGTACGTCAAATACGCATAGCCTCGCGTCTTGCTGCGCCCTACCCGCCCACGAAGCTGATAAAGCCCCGCAAGGCCGAACCTGTCGGCGCGGTGCAGGACAATCGTGTTGGCGTTTGGAATATCGAGGCCGGATTCGACGATATTTGTCGCCAGCAAAACGTCGAACTGCCGCGCGTCGAACGCGGTCATGATAACCTCGAGCTGCCCAGCCCCCATGCGACCGTGCGCCATGACGACCTTTACCTCGGGAACGAGAGTCCGCAGATTT
>CAYUPD010000255.1:0-1865 GCA_964446645.1 uncultured Rhodospirillaceae bacterium | reverse complement strand
AGTTTCGTCCGTAACCTCGCAACTGTAAAGATCTTGCATAGTGACAGTATCGTCCTCCATGCCCGTGATTTCCGTAATATAGGAAATGCGACGCGATCCGTCGCGCATGCGCGTGACCTGAATAATCATATCAATGGCCGATGCGATTTGCTGCCTGATCGCACGCGGCGAAAGATTGGCGCCAGCCATGCCAACAAGATTTTCAAGGCGCATCAACGCCTCGCGAGGCCTGTTCGCATGAACGGTCGACATTGAACCGTCGTGGCCCGTATTCATGGCTTGAAGCATATCAAGCGCTTCGCCACCACGCGTTTCGCCAACGATGATACGGTCTGGACGCATACGAAGCGCATTCTTCACAAGATCGCGCATAGTAACCTCGCCCGATCCTTCAAGATTCGGGGGCCGCGTTTCAAGCCGCACAACGTGGGGCTGTTGAAGTTGCAATTCCGCCGCGTCTTCAATGGTCACAACTCGTTCGCCGTTATCAACCATCTGAGACAAGGCGTTCAAAAGCGTCGTCTTCCCTGACCCCGTACCGCCAGAGATCAGAATGTTTAAGCGTGACCGTCCTGCAATGCGCAACACCTTCGCCATCGCAGGCGAAAGACTGTTGAAGCGCAACATGGCGTCGAGCGTAATTTTCTTTTTCGAAAACTTACGAATGGTGATCGTCGCGCCGTCAATGGCAAGCGGCGGAATGATTATGTTGACGCGACTTCCATCGGCCAAGCGCGCATCGCAAAGCGGCGAGCTTTCGTCGATGCGCCGTCCAACCGCCGTCACAATGCGCGTAGCCACAGAAAGAACGTGCGCGTTGTCGCGGAATTGAACGTCGGAAAGCACCAATTTCCCGCCGCGTTCGATATAGACTTGCTTGGCGCCGTTGACCATGATTTCCGATACGCCTTCATCGGCCAACAAAGGCTCTAGGGGCCCAAGGCCCAACATATCGTCAAGCAGCTCTTTCACAAGAGCCGCGCGTTCCGCAGTGTTAAGCTGGAGCTTAGCATTCAGCAGAAGCTCATTCACAAGATCCGTCAGATCCCGCGAAAGCGCCTCGCGCGGTAACCGCGCGGCCAAAGAGGCGTCGATGCGTTCAAGCACCATCGGCTGCAGCTTGTTTTTCGCCTGATCAACGCTCGCGCGGCTTGGATTGCGCGCGTAAGGATCGGCTCCCGCTTTGTGTTCCTGGGCCGACGACGCGACAACGCCTTCAGAAGAATCTTCCGAATGCTGCGCCGAATCCGTTCCATCCGCGCCGCCAATTTCTGCGATAAAATTGTTAATCAGCGTAGTCACAAGATTGCGTTGATCGAGAAGATTAAGCTCAAGCTGCTTAGCCGCAATATATTCGCCCACAACCGCCTTTGCGATGCGCGCGACCTCCGCCCGCGGCACATTGCCCGCAGAAGCAGGGGGAAGCTTCTTCTTTAGAAACGGCATGACGCTCGTACACAAAGCGACAAACGCGGCATCGCCAGCGCCAAACGTCAAAGGCGTCATGGCTTGCCCTTCCGTTCTGCCTTGGATTTAAGATCGCCAGCAACTTTTTTCCAAAACGCCGGCGTCTTCTCCTGCGTTCTCAATTCTTCGCCGCCTGAAAGCCTGGCGCCCAGCACACGCAAAATCCTTGTGATCGGCGCGCGCGGCGCCAAGGCGCCCAAGGCTTTCCCACTGTTTGCCGCCGTCGTCAAAGACGCCACATCTTCCGGCACGATCATGTCGATCGGCCCCTTAACGCCTTTTTCAAAAGTCGCCTGCGTGATCTGGCCGCCGCCTGCGGCATTAGCACGCGACACGACAACGGAAATACGCGCCGTGCATAGAAGAGTGCTGAGGCAGCTTTTGATGCGAAGCGTATC
>CAYUPD010000254.1:0-1887 GCA_964446645.1 uncultured Rhodospirillaceae bacterium | reverse complement strand
ATTTTGCTGTTGGACGAAGCGACGTCCGCGCTCGATAACGAGTCCGAGCGGGCGGTACAGGCGGCGTTGAAGAAGTTGCAGGAAGGCCGAACGACGATTGTAGTGGCGCACAGATTATCGACGATTGTGGATGCGGACCTGATCGTAGTGCTCGAGAACGGACGGGCGGCCGAGCAGGGAACGCACGCCGAGCTTTTGGCCAAGTGCGGCGTCTACGCGCGCCTGTACGGGATGCAGGCCGAAGGCCTTTAATCCGAATTTCTGGTATAATAGTCGCATTGCGGGGTTCGTCCGCCGTTATAGGTGATGACGAGGGCGACCGGAATTTTCTTCGACGCGGGCGCTGGGCATAGAACGGGGTTTAAAGGAACGAGAAACCGGTTCTTGAGCTTAAGGATGGAGGTGTTCGACGGAGGAAGGTTTCTTTCGTCCGCGAGGCAGGACGCCATCATGGCCATGGAATAATTTCTGATAAGGCCGTCGTAATAAACGGTGGTTTGGGCCGAGAAGCCGTCGCCGATAGTGTAGGTTCCCTTATCGGTGATGAGCGAGCCGCGAACGACAAGAGAGCACGAAGAAGAAATGTCCTCGTTTTCGAGTCCGAGTTTTTCCCGAAGGATGCGAAGGTCTTTGAGGCTGAGAGAGGAGTTTTCGCCCAAAGAGACATCCAGCGCGCGAGGAAGAGTCTTATCGGGTTCGGTGCCCGGCAATTTATCGCGGCGGACGATGTCGGCAGGTTTTTGGGGCGTAGATTTTTTTGGGGTTTCTGTTTTTTTGGCGGCGTCTGTTTTGAGTTTTTGTTCTTTTGGTTTGCTTGAATCGGCTGAGGGCGCGGGAAGCGGAGCGGGGGTAAGGCCGAGGTTAGGAAGGCCGGTTTCCTTAGTCTTCGAGCCGGGCGCGGGTTTTACGTAAGGGCTGAGGCCGAGGTTGGGCAGGGGAGCGTTGTTGCCGCCGGAGTTTTGATCGGGCAGAAGAACGTTCCCGGCGGCATACGCGGACGAGAGAGAGAAGAAAAAAGCGGCAGTGGCGAAAAGAACGCGGGACATAAAGTTCCTTTTCGGGATTTTCCTCTGTTAAAAGCGTCGAAATCCAAGTAAATAATAAAACATGCTGAGCAAAAACAAAAGAAGGATAATCCTCGCGCTAGCCGCAGCGACGTTGTTCTTCGGATTCTGGGCTTTTGCGGGTTCCGGGAATGCCGGGGATCGTCCCGAATTTGACCGATCCGGCGTAGAGGTTGTCCGCGCGGACGGGAAGCGGGTGGCGTTCAAGGTCGAGGTCGCGAGTACGAAAGAGCAGCAGACTTACGGGCTAATGTTCGTGCGCGCGTTGCCCGAGGACGAGGGGATGATTTTTACGTTTCATCCGCCGAGGGAAACGGCATTTTGGATGAAAAACACGTACATTCCGCTTGATATAATTTTTGTGCGGCCTAATTGGACGGTTGCGCGGATAGCGAAGATGGCGCGGCCCCAAGATATGACGCCGATATATTCCGGAGAGCCTATTAGAGCGGTTCTGGAAGTTAACGGCGGGCTGGCCCAAAAATACGGGCTGGCGGCGGGGGATAAGGTTAAATTTCCCGCAAGCGACGAGTAGTCAAAGCGGACGGAACGTGTTAGAAAGCGGCAACTCATTTATATTAAGGGAAACGACATGCCAAAGAACCAATCCTACAGCGATCGCAATCTAGCCATGGACCTTGTGCGGGTCAGCGAAGCGGCGGCGTTATCCGCGTCGTTGATGGTGGGGCGCGGGGACGAGAAGGCCGCGGATCACGCAGCGGTCGAGGCGATGCGCAAGGCATTCGACGAACTCTATATCGACGGCACCGTCGTGATCGGCGAGGGTGAGCGCGACGAGGCGCCGATGCTCTACATTGGCGAG
>CAYUPD010000253.1:0-1900 GCA_964446645.1 uncultured Rhodospirillaceae bacterium | reverse complement strand
GCGGCTCGTCCTTCACGCTCAACAAAAAATCCCGCCACTCCTTGAGCTTGCACGGCGTGTGCTGCGGCGGCCCGCACACGTCGTCGAGCGTGTGCGCCTCGCTGTTGAAGCGCGACAACATCCCCGTCCAGCGCGGAAACATCTCGATGTTGTTCGATATGACTTCCCGGTTCACAAAATATGTCGGCGCCGCGGAGGGCGCACGTCGCGCAATCTTCGGCACAGGCGGCTCGGGCGGCGGTAACGGCTGCGCCTCGACTTTCGGCGGCGACGGCACACGCTGCGGCGCCGGCAGAGGCGCTACGGCCACCTTCGGCGGCTTCAGCCTAAATAACGCAGGCGGCGGTTGTTCGGACGGCTTGGCTTGCTCCTCCTCCTGAGGCGCGGGCTTTTGAACCTCCGGCGGCGGCAAAGGCTCTTCCTCTACCTTCGGTTTCTCCACGTACGACGGCGGCACGAACTCGTTCTCAACCTCCGGTATCGGCGCAGAAAAAACCGCCTCTTCTTCCCTCTTCGCCTCGGCGGGCTTTGCCGGATACGCCTCGCCCGACGCGTGATCCACTATCGGCGCCACTTTCGGCTCGAACACAAACACGTTCTTTTGGATGCCGACGACCAACGCCGCGCACGCGGCCAGCGCCGCAGCCCCGATCAAAACAGCTTGTTTGCTTTTTATCTTCCCGGACACAGATCGACCCCAAACCAACCCGCCTAAATTGGCATTTTCAGGGTTAAAATAAAACTAAATTATGACGCCTTGCGGCCGCGCTTCACGCAATCCGCCATCAGGAATGCAAGCTCCAGCGCCTGCGTCGCGTTGAGCCGAGGGTCGCAGTGCGTCTCGTAACGCGCGCCGAGCCCTTCGTCCGTTATCGCCGACATCCCTCCCATGCATTCCGTCACTTCCTTGCCCGTCATCTCGAGATGGATGCCTCCCGGATGCATGCCCTCGCCGTAGCACGCGTCAAAGAAACCTCGCACCTCGTTCATGATGTCCGCAAAATTCCGCGTCTTGTAGCCGCTTTCCGCCTTCCGCGTGTTCCCGTGCATCGGGTCGCTGCACCACGCTTCCTTGCGGCCCTCTTTTTTGAACGCCTTCAACAAAGACGGCAGCGCTTTGCCGACATTCTCGGCTCCCATCCGCGCGATCAACGTCAGGCGGCCCGGCTCGTTCTCCGGATTCAAAATCTCGGCCAGCTTCAGCAACTCGTCCGCCGTCGCCTTCGGCCCGCACTTCAGCCCTATCGGATTTTTGATGCCGCGCAGAAATTCGACGTGCGCTCCGTCCGGCTGGCGCGTGCGCTCTCCGATCCACAGCATATGCGCCGACACCGCGTACCAGTCGTTCGTCGTGCTGTCCACGCGCGTCAACGCCTGCTCGTACGGCAACAAAAGCGCCTCGTGCGACGTGTAAAACTCCGTCTCCCTTATCTGCGGCGACGTCTCGGACGTGATGTCGCACGCCGCCATGAAATCCAGTGTCTCGGAAATACGGCTCGCCAGCTCGCGATACCGGCTCCCTTGCAGGCTCCGCTCCACAAAATCCAGATTCCACTGGTGCATCCGGTGCAGGTCCGAATATCCTCCTTGCACGAACGCGCGCAGCAAATTCAACGTCGAGGCCGCCTGATTGTACGCCTTGACCATCCTCTCCGGGTCCGGACGGCGCGCTTCTTTCGTGAACTCGATGCCATTCACGATGTCTCCCCTGTAGCTCGGCAGCGTCACCCCGTTTTGCGTCTCCGTGTCCTCGGAGCGCGGCTTCGCGAATTGCCCCGCCATCCGCCCCACCTTCACCACGGGCAGGCCGCCCCCGTAGATCAATATAATCGCCATCTGCAATATAATCCGCAGCGTGTCCCGGATGTTGTTCGCCGAAAATTCGGCAAAGCTCTCGGCG
>CAYUPD010000252.1:0-1919 GCA_964446645.1 uncultured Rhodospirillaceae bacterium | reverse complement strand
TATCCCCACCTCTCAAAAGGCTTCCCGATGTTCACCGGAATAGTACAAGACATAGGCACAGTCGTAGATATTGCGAAAAGCGGCGATTGGATTATCAAAATTAAAACCGATAAGCTTTCGCTTTTGAATATGTCTATTGGAAGCTCGATGTGCTGCTCTGGTATTTGCCTTACACTGATATCGAAATCATACAACACCTTTCAAGTCCAAGCCTCCGCTGAAACGCTCAGCAAAACGACCATGATGAAGTGGGGACCCGGAACGCTCGTGAACCTTGAGCCGGCGCTCCGCGCCGGTGATCCCATGGGTGGCCACATTGTCTCCGGTCACATCGACGGCGTCGCCTTTATCGCCGGCAAAGAAAAAATCGACGACAGCATAAACTTTCAAATCGACGCGCCGCACGAATTTGCAAGATTCTTCGCCCCCAAAGGCTCAGTCGCGCTCGACGGCGTCTCGCTTACGGTCAACGAAGTCAACCACGCGCTTTTCAACGTGAACATCATCCCCCACACGCAAAAAGAAACAACGCTCGGCAAACTGTCGATCGGCGACTCAGTCAATTTCGAAATTGACATCCTCGCCCGCTACGCCGAACGCCTTTTGCATACGCAATAGATGCTTTCTCTCTACATTCACTGGCCCTACTGCGTCTCAAAATGCCCCTATTGCGACTTTAACTCGCGCGCCGGATGCCCAACAGATCAGAAAGTCTGGAGCCAAACATACGCCAGCGAACTTGACCATTACGCCGCCCTTACTCAAGGCCGAACAGTCCAAACCATCTATTTCGGCGGCGGGACGCCTTCCCTGATGAACCCCCAAACGGTCGAAAGCGTCCTAGCCACCATAGCCAAAAACTGGGCAATGGCCGACGACGCCGAAATCACGCTTGAAGCTAACCCATCATCCTCTGAAACAGAGAAATTTGCCGCCTTCCGAAACGCCGGGATCAACCGCCTCTCCCTCGGCATTCAATCGCTAAACGACCCTGCGCTGAACTTTCTCGGCAGAGCCCACACAGCAGACGAAGCCCGTGCAGCCCTCGCTCTGGCCGCAAAGCACTTTCCCCGTTATAGCTTTGACCTTATCTACGGCTACGCCGGACACACGCTGAAAACATGGAAAGAGGAACTGCGCGAAGCGCTGCCCATGGCCAATGGCCACATCTCCCTCTATAACCTCACCATAGAACAGCGCACGCCTTTCGCAAAACGCACACAACAAGGCGAAACGCTCACGGCCTCAGAAGAAGAATCCGCCGCGATGTACGAAGCAACGCAAGACATCGCAGCCTCAGCCAACCTCCCCCCATACGAAATCTCAAACTACGCAACGCCTGGAGAAGAAAGCCGCCATAACTTGGCATACTGGCATTACAACGACTATATCGGCATTGGTCCCGGCGCGCATGGCCGGCTTGTCTATGAAAAAAATCGCCACGCCATCGAAAATCACCCCTCGCCCGATACATGGCTGCGCCAAGTGAAAGAGCTGGGCCACGGACAAAAAGAAAACGCCGTCCTCGACAAAGAAACGGCCATGCGCGAAGCTCTTCTTATGGGCCTGCGCCTTCAAGAAGGCATCGACCTGAACGCATGGAACCAAAAGTTTAATGTCCCCCTGACAGAAATATTTCCCTCAACCCGTCTCGAACGCCTCAAGACCGAAGGCCTCATCGAACTTACAAAAAAAGCCCTCCGCGCAACGCCGGAAGGCCTGGAAAAACTCAACGGAATTCTCGGTTATTTGTTGTATAGCTGATATAGTGGGGCTTGTATAAGATGATTCAAAAAATGGGATCCCCGCCGGAGCCTGCCCTCGTGAAAACGGGGGCAGGCTCCGGCGGGGATCCAGTTTGCTGAGCGAAAGAAAGAAACAAGCCAAACAAGGTCAGATTCTCAGGAAAAAAACCGTGC
>CAYUPD010000251.1:0-1938 GCA_964446645.1 uncultured Rhodospirillaceae bacterium | reverse complement strand
CAAACCCTTGCCGGGCGACGTTGCCTTTAAGCTTTATGATACTTTTGGCTTTCCCTTGGACCTGACGCAAGACATCCTGCGCGGCAAAGGCAAGAAGGTCGATACGGCAGGATTCGACGCAGCGATGGAAAAGCAAAAGGCCACGGCAAGGGCCTCGTGGGCCGGGTCGGGCGACACAAAGACGGCGAAGGTATGGTTCGAGTTGAGGGATCAGGTCGGCGCGACCGAGTTTTTAGGTTACGAGACCGAAGAAGCCGAAGGAAAAGTGCTGGCGCTCGTCAGCAAGGGCGTTCGCATCAAGGAAGCCAGGCAAGGCGAGACGGTCGACGTCATCGTGAACCAGACGCCGTTTTACGGAGAGTCAGGCGGCCAGATGGGCGACACCGGAACCGTCAAAACGTCCGGCGGCGCCGTGATTGCCGTAACGGACACGCAAAAGGAAGCCAACGGGCTTATCGTCCATAAGGGCCGCGTCGAGAAAGGCGCGATCAAGGCGGGCGACGACGTTATCCTCAAGGTCGATGCCGATCGCCGGGCCGGATTGCGCGCGCATCACTCGGCGACGCACTTGCTGCACGAGGCTCTGCGCCGCGAGTTGGGCGAGCACGTGGCCCAAAAAGGCTCTTTGGTCGCCTACGACCGCTTGCGCTTCGATTTTGTGCAGAACGCGGCGATAACGCCCGAGGCGCTGGCGCGCATCGAAGCCGAGGTGAACAGGCGCATCCGGCAGAACGGCGAAATCGAAACGCGGCTGATGACGCCCCAAGAAGCCATCGACCAAGGCGCGCGGGCGCTGTTCGGCGAGAAATACGGCGACGAAGTGCGGGTATTATTTATTGGGCGCGACTACTCTGCGCCCGCGCATGAGCGCGGTCGCAACCGTGACTGCGCCGGTACGGGACATGGGGCCTGCTATTCTATTGAACTTTGCGGCGGCACGCACGCGAGGCGCACGGGCGACATCGGTTTGTTCAAGATCGTGTCCGAGAGCGCGGTATCGGCGGGCGTCCGGCGCATCGAGGCGGTTGTCGGCGCAGCGGCGCTCAAATGGATGGACGAACAAGCCGCCCTGCTCAAGGCGGCGGCGGATGCGCTCAAGGCGCCTGCGGCCGAGGTTCCCGCCCGCATCGCGCAGCTTGTCGAAGAGCGCAAGAAGATGGAACGCGAGATGGCCGATCTGCGCAAGCAGGCCGCGCTGGGAGGAGGAGCCTCGGACGCGCCCAAGACGATCAACGGAATTAATTTCGTAAGCCGCGTGCTGACGGACGTTCCGGCCAAGGACTTAAAGCCGATGGCGGACGAGTTTAAAGCGCAGATAAAATCGGGAGTTATCGCCCTTGCTTCAAGTTTTGAAGGAAAGGTTTCGCTTGTCGTCGCGGTGACGGACGACCTGACGAAGCGCGTGAGCGCGGTCGATCTGGTGAAGGCCGGAGCCGCGCCCTTGGGCGGCAAGGGGGGCGGAGGCCGCCCCGATATGGCCCAAGCCGGAGGCACGGATGCCGCAGCCATGCCCCAAGCCATCGCCGCCATCGAATCCGCCCTGACAAAAAAGAACTAATCCTTATAAAGGATTAGCCCGAGAAAGTATTATTCACGCTTTGTCCTTCGGACGAATGCGGTTATCCTTAGCCGCATCACATTTTTAAAGGCTTTTCAGATGACCAAAACGCCGGACAAAGATTTCCACAAGACCGTCAAAGAACTTAAGGATTCCATCGAAGAAGATCAGGCCGCCGAGCGCGCGAACATGGAGCGGGCGCTGAAAAAACTAAAGCAGTTTTCTCCCGGCCAGAAGTAAAACCCGCCCGATACGGCTTTCTTAAAACTTGACGCTCTTGCTTTCGTAATGGCGGCCCAAGAAGGAGGGCAAGCGTCCGCCCGACTGCGAGCCGGGGAAATTCGCCATCTGGTACGAGGCGTCGGTGCGCGTGCGGGTGC
>CAYUPD010000250.1:0-1950 GCA_964446645.1 uncultured Rhodospirillaceae bacterium | reverse complement strand
ATCGTTCTTCCCCTTTGGCCGATTTCTGCGCTTCCTTCTTGAACGTGAAGAAGGCTGTATTCGTCGTTCGGGTGTGCAAGGCAATCCTGTTGAGAGCGGTTGTATTGGACGGCTTTCGCTTTCCAGAAATTTAAAGTCGCCGCTCCGAATATGTAACTATCCACAGACACAAAAAAATCGTCATGTTCGTGAGCCCGTCCTTTGATTTTGATCTGCTTGAGAACGCTCGGCCAGAGAGAAGAATACTTTTGAGGAGGAACGCCTTCCGACGAAAATGAAAATTTTAGGGAGGTCATAGGACGCCAATGTTCATGCGTTACGAAAACAGGAGGGACGTATAGAGTATTCTTGTATGGAAAATATGTCAGCGCGAATTCGTTGACGCAGTGCAAAAAATCCTATGCCGAAGTTTTTGATTCTAAATTTTCGAAGGGGTGAAAGGTCTTACCAAAAATATAGCGCATTATACTCTAATCGTTTGAAAAACATCAAAAAAATACAGACAAGCCCAGGCCTTGCGATTTGATGTCTTATCTATGCACGAAAGATATAATTTAACCGCAAAGAAGCGCTCGAGACTTCTTTTGTTTGAGGTTCATAGTATAGTGTGTCTATCCGATAACGCAGTTTTTGGAGGGCATCATGAGCGATATATGCCGATTGAGCGCCGAAGAAGATGTTGCGTGTCAGCTTGCCGAAATAGCGCTCCAATTGCACAAACGCGGATGGGTTGTGCCATACAAACACATCATCAAGGCGCGGGATGTCTTGCTTCTCGGCCTTGACGATAGGATGGCGCAGAGCATCGTACGGAAAAAGGCGGTTAAGAGCGCCCCTGCACCGGCTTACGCAGCGCAGGCATAGCCGGGCTGTTGCGCCAGAACGGCGCCCGCAAGATAGAGAGAGCCGCAAATCAGTATTCGCGGCGGACGGGAAGATTTACACCCGGCCAGATCGCGAAGGGCGTCGGCGATAGTCCGAGCTTCTTTTGCCGAAGAGAGTCCTATCTTTCGGGCCTCGAGCGCTAAGGCGGAGGCCGTAAAGCTTAGCGGTTCGTGAGGAACGTCGACGGTTCGGATTTGCTCGATATATTTTGCAAAAGGGGACAAAAATTCCGCAGGGCGTTTCGTCGTTAACATGCCGATCACAACGTAAAGAGGCCTTTGCGCTGCTCCGTCCTCTTTTTTCCACAGATCGATTTGCGCGGCTAACACTTCCCCCGCCGAGTCATTGTGCCCGCCGTCAAGCCATACGTCGGCTCCGGAAGGCGCAAGAGAAGCCAAGGAGCCTTCTGTCAGGCGTTGCAGCCGCGCGGGCCATTCGACATTGCGCAGGCCTTTCACGACAGCGTTTTCCGGCAAAGAGAAGGGCAGGGCCGATAACGCCGCGATGGCTAAGCCTGCGTTTTGATACTGATGTTGTCCCAATAAAGCGGGATGAGGCAAATCGTAAGCGCGCTTGGCATCCGAAAAACGAAAGCCATTTTCGGTTCCTTCGACTCTCCAGTCTATGCCACCGACAATAAGCGGCGCTCCAATGGTTTTTGAGGCTTCGCGCAGGGCATTGAGCGCCGCCGGGTCGGGCTGCGGAGCCGTGAAGCATGGAACGGCCGCGCGCATGATGCCCGCTTTCTCTCGCGCGATTTTATCGAGCGTCTCGCCGAGATATTCGCGATGATCGTACGACAAGCGCGTGATAATCGTCGCAAGAGGTTTTTTGACGACGTTGGTCGCGTCCAACCTTCCGCCGAGGCCTGTCTCAAGAATGGCAAAATCCGCCCGATGCCGCGCAAATGCCGCAAAAGCCACAGCCGTTGCCGCTTCGAAGTAACTAACCCCGCCGGGGATTGCGAGACGTTCGGCTTCGGCGAGAAGGTCGCGCAATTCTTCCTCGGTTATCAGCTCTCCGGCAATGCGAACGCGCTCATGAAACGCGACAAGATGCGGCGAC
>CAYUPD010000249.1:0-1960 GCA_964446645.1 uncultured Rhodospirillaceae bacterium | reverse complement strand
AAAACGTATATAAAATGGATCACTGTTGTCCTGACCCGATTTTTCTACGTTTTTCTTCCGGCTGCAAGCGAAACGTGTCTTGGCTGGGGCTAGTTGACACTATTCGAACCACGCCCGCACTAAGAACTTTAGTAAATGAATTCAAAACTGCGGCATAAATGTTGTTCGAATCGCGATTAGGATTCGAACCACGGTTAGTAATACCCATACTTGGGCGCTTCACCTCCCCTCCTTCTGTTCCAAATAAGCTGCGCCGCGTTTGCGAATGGCAAAGCACGGCTGACCGCCAAAGCCGGGATGTCGGCCTTTGTAAACCCAGTATGCCCGCAGAAAGCTTCAACTTTTCGCTCACCTCTGCGTCGAGCAGAACTTGATAGCGTATTTTTGTAATTACCATAATCGCTCCCAATCTGAAGCAATCATCTCCCGAGTCTCCGAATCCTCATAGACCCTTTGTTTATGCTCATCTATGACCATTATGGATTCTTCCCGTTGCAGAGTTAAGTCCTTCGAACGGGTCATGAACAAATGGCAAAAAGCTTATGAGGTCCGAAATTTCATCCAAGCCGTCGAAAAACGACTAAAGAGGTCAGACCTGATCGATCCTAACGACATCAGCAAAACCGAGGAATGGCTAGAATGGTCTCGGGATTACGCAGAGCGGCTGGACCCGCCGGCCGAAGGAGTGCCTTTTCTAATAAAGGAGGAAGACTGTAATCGTTGGGATTTGTACTGATCGGTTATCCCCTGCCGAGACGCTCCGTGCCGGTATCCGCACAGTTAAATATACGCCGGTTGTGCGCGTCGGCTCTCCCGAAAGGTTTACAGGCTTACGCAACGTTCAACGACTTCGGCAATACTGTTTTAGAGGCCTACATGACGAAACCCCAGAAAACCGACGCATCTGCTGCGATAGAGTTTCCGGTAACTTTCTCAACATCAGTCCGCCTGATATTCGGGTTCTCCTAAGGCGACTGCAAATTCGCTTTGTCGGGGCGTAGCGCCACAAGTTCAGCGAAACTTAATTCGAAGCGGTCTGGATATTATCACAATATGAGTGTATTCTTACTGCGATACATTCAAGGAAGGACAACGGCCATGTCGATTACTAAATCCCACCTGCGCAAGCTTTGCACCTCGGTTGAAACAAGGCTCGCGGAGAAAGGCCTGCCGTCGGAAATTAAAAAACTTTCTACTGCCGATTTGCAGAAAAATATTAAACGCATGCGCAAGCTGCGTGATAAACAGCGCGATCTTTACAGACGACAGACCCTGAAGTTGCGCCAACCGGGTAATAGGTATGGGGCGAAGGCCGTTGGGATGAATGCGCGCACGAAAGAGAAAGCTGTTTTTTTTGACAAGGTTTTAGACGCTTTCGAAGCACAGTTGTTTCTTTTGCGGCGGGAAGCAAAACCCTCGGTACAAAAAACAGCGTTACTTAGGAAAAAATCAAAACCATTAGTTCAAGGCCGCGTCACCGCAAAGGCGACCAACAAAAAGCCCGCCTCCGCGAAAACAAAAAAAACTCAGGCAACAAAGCTCTCCAGCAAAAGCAACTTGCGGACAACGAGGAAGAACGCTCCGGCCGATGGTGTCGGAATGGGAGATTATATGAGTGAGGGGGCGCAGGCCGCCGCCCAGCGCAGTCAGATGCAGCAGTCGCGGAGCAAGCCGATACAAGGACACATCAGCTCAGCCGGAAAACGCGCGCAGGCAAAGCGTGACAATAGGTAAAAGATAGTAATCGCTTTTTTGACGGTCGTCGATGTTTATAGCCGCGAGGCGCTGGCAACCGAGATGGGTCAGCGCCTGCGCGGCGCAAACGTCGTCGAAGTCCTGAACCGGCTCGTTATAAAACGTGGAGCACCTCGATATCTGTTTGCAGACAACGGCGCAGAATTTACAGGACGGATAATGGACCTGTGGGCGTATCATCATCAGGTTCGGATCGACTTCAGCC
>CAYUPD010000248.1:0-1990 GCA_964446645.1 uncultured Rhodospirillaceae bacterium | reverse complement strand
CATTTCCGAAAAAAATCAGTGCGGGTTTCCTTTAAACGACCCAAGCCTCCGCACTTATGGTCCAAAGTTGGCCGGATTAGTCGGGTGCAATAAAGAGTGGCCCGGCATCCCGTCGTTTGCCAGATAGGCGACGGCTATTGTTTTGCAACCGTTGGCGTTGTCTTCGCCTGATACAAAGAAATGCCGCGGATTAAGTCGAGCGCGCGGGCGAGCTGATAATCGAACGGCGCGTCCTTCTTGGATTTTTTGTCTTTGTTTTTAGAGTTATCCTGATCGGACGAAGGCGCCTCGCCGTCGTTGTCGTTCGCGTTTTCGGCGTTTTTGGCTGTATCGTTTTGAAGAGCGCCCTTCAGATCGGCTTCGTGAATGCCGGGGCCGAAGGAAAGCTTTTCGAGCTTGGCGGGCTGCACGACGATATCCGGTTCGATGCCGAGCGCCTGGATAGAGCGGCCCGAAGGCGTGTAGTAGCGGGCCGTGGTGAGGCGCATGGCGCCGCCGCCCGAGACGGGAACGATGGTCTGGACGGAGCCTTTTCCGAAGCTTTTTGTGCCGACGAGGATGGCGCGTTTATGGTCTTGCAGCGCGCCCGCGACGATTTCGGACGCCGAGGCCGAGCCGCCGTTGATAAGGACGGCAATGGGCTTGCCGTGGGCCTTGTCGCTGCCTTTCGAGACCATGGATTGATCTTCGTCCTTGCGGCGGCCGCGCGTCGAAACGACTTCCTTGCCGGAAGGGAGGAAGGAGCCCGCGACCGAGACGGCCTCGTCCAAAAGGCCGCCGGGATTGTTGCGCAAGTCGATAACGTATCCGGCCAATTTGTTGCCGATCTTGTCGTCCGCCTCGGCCAAGGCTTTATCCAAACCGGGCTGCGTCTGCTCGTTGAAGGCGCTGATGCGGATGTAGGCGATGTTGTCCTTGGGCTCCCACTTGACGGATTGCACGCGAATGATGGCGCGGGTCAGGGTGATGTCGAAAGGAGCGCTGGAGAGGCTGCCGCGCCGGACGGTCAAAGAGACTTTGGTGCCGGGAAGTCCGCGCATATGATCGACGGCCTCATTGAGCGTATAGTCGGTGACGGGCTTCGCGTTGATGTGCGTGATGTAATCGTTGGGCTGCATACCGGCTTTGGCGGCAGGGGTGTCGTCGATGGGCGAAACGACCTTGACGATGCCGTTTTCCATGGTGATTTCGATGCCGAGGCCGCCGAACTCGCCGCGGGTCTGGGTCTGCATTTCCTGAAAGCTTTTTTTGTTCATGTAGCCGGAATGCGGATCAAGCGACGACAGCATGCCGTTCAAAGCGTTTTCGATGAGCTTGCTGTCGGGAACGGGATCGACGTAGTCGGCGCGAACGCGTTCCAGAACGTCCGAGAAAAGAGTCAGTTGCCTGAAGGTATCGTCCGTCGGTTCGTCGGAAGCCGACTCTTTCGGCTCGCCGGAGGCGCTGTAAGCGGGAAAGAAGGGCAAGGCCGTTCCGGCCAGAAGGGCCAGAAGGGCGAGAAACCGGAAAGAAAGTTTAGGCATGGAAGCTTCCAAAAAAACGGCGAAGGCGGCCAGTTTACGGATTGATCCGGGCAAGCACAAGGGGGGAGAAAGGCGTTTTTAAGGCCGTCGCTTGCGCCGGGCAAGGAAGGAAGACTATAAAGGAGCCGTCTTAACTTGCAGGGATGGAACAAGACCTCAATGGCCGACTTTTTCTCTTTTATCGGCGGCGGCGCCGCGGATTTGTATTCTTTCGCGAAGGATTATGCCCTTCCGTTTATCGTGGTCATCAGCGCGGTCGTGTTCGTGCACGAATTCGGGCATTACCTTGTGGCGCGCGCGTGCGGCATCCGGATCGAGTCTTTTTCGATAGGCTTCGGGCGCAAGCTGTTGGGCTGGACGGACAAAAGCGGGACGAACTGGAGGGTGGGCTGGCTGCCGTTGGGCGGTTACGTCAAGATGTTCGGGGATGCGGACGCGGCGAGCACGCCGGACGAGTCGGTCAAGAC
>CAYUPD010000247.1:0-2024 GCA_964446645.1 uncultured Rhodospirillaceae bacterium | reverse complement strand
AGGAAATGCCCCAAAAGGGCGACGGCGCTGGTGGTTTTGCCGTGGCCGGTCGCACCGGAAATAACGATCAGGCCGTCGCGCTTTCCGAGGTTCATCATGTGGCTCACGATGGCCGGGGGAAGCTTGAGCTTGTCGAGATCGGGGATCTTGGTGTTGATGCGGCGCGCACAAACCCACGACGAGCCGTCGTTGAGAAACTGGCGCGCAAGACGCATGCGCGCGTTTTCGAAGGTAATGGCGCCGTCGTTATGCTCCTGAAGCTTTTCGAGAACGGCCGCCTGGAAGCGCGCGATGCTTTCCTCGAATTCCGGCGGAACAAACTGACTGATAACGCTGCCGCGTTCGTTTGAACGAAAATAGGCCTGCTCTTTCGTATCGAGCCGGACATAAAGATCGATAAAAGGCAAATCGTCGAGAATAGGCATTCAGGTCTCCGTGGCGCCCCAAAACAGGCATACGAACGAGAACCGTTTGCCTCAGGCGAAAGAAGAGACCCTCCACGCGACGCGAGACGGCGGCTCGAACGGGATTATTGTTTGCCCATCTTGAGTTAAAATCGGCTTAATGGCCTCGGGCCCGGCTTTTTCGAGAACGATCCGCGCGTTGTTGGGGGCCAGTCCGTAGAACAAAGGCCCATTGAAGCTTGCAAAAGTCTCGAGATTTTCCAGTTTTCCGGCTTTTTCGAAGATGTCGGCATACCATCCGATGGCGTTGGGAGCCGTAAAAATCCCCGCGCATCCGCACGAAGATTCCTTGGCGCTCAGGGCATGGGGGGCGGAGTCGGTCCCGAGAAAAAACATAGGCGCGCCCGACGTGGCGGCGGCGACAAGCGCCTGCCGGTGCTTTTCGCGCTTGGCGACGGGCAGGCAGTAATAATGGGGATGAATGCCGCCCGCGAGCAAATCGTTGCGGTTCAGATGAAGATGATGCGCCGTGATTGTGCCCGCCAGCTTGCCTTTTTTGCCCTCTTCGGAAACGTAAGCGACGGCGTCTTCGCTCGTCACATGCTCCATCACAACCTTGAGCTCCGGGAAATCGCGGCGCAACGGAGTCAAAACGCGTTCGATAAAGACGGCCTCGCGGTCGAAAATATCGATATCGGCGCCCACGGCTTCGCCATGCATCAGAACCGGCATGCCGATGCGCTGCATGCGCTCAAGAACCGGATAGATGCGCCGGATGTCGGTAACGCCCGCTTCCGAATTGGTTGTGGCGCCCGCGGGATACAGCTTCGCGGCCACAACGGCCTGTTCGAGAAATCCGAGCTCAAGATCGCCCGGATCGGTCGCATCCGTCAGATAGAGGGTCATCAGCGGCGTAAAACCGGAACCTTCGGGCAGCGCGGCCAAAATCTCGTCGCGATAAGCCTTGGCGCGGGCCGTTGTCACAACCGGCGGCTTGAGGTTCGGCATCATCACGCCGCGGCCGAACGTCGCAGCCGTAAAGGGAAGGACCGCACGCAACACAGCCCCCTCGCGCACATGCACATGCCAGTCGTCGGGGCGAAGAATCGAAAGAGTTTCTGTCATGCCCCCAACCTATCAGCGCCCCCGAATCTTGGCAACCGCGCGCAAAAAAACGGAGCGGCAAAGCCGCTCCGTTCTCAATCCTGCGCCTTGCGGCGGCTTAGCCGACGATTTCTTCGGGCTTGAAGAAAAAGGCGATCTCGATCTTCGCGTTCTCGGCGCTGTCGGAACCATGAACCGAGTTTTCCTGAACGCTGAGCGCAAATTCCTTGCGGATGGTTCCGGGATCTGCGTTGGCGGGATTGGTCGCGCCCATGACTTCGCGGTTCTTCGCGATGGCGTTTTCGCCTTCGAGAACCTGAACGACGACGGGCTCGGACGACATGTAGGTGCACAGATCGTTATAAAACGGGCGAGCTTCGTGCACGGCGTAGAAACGCTGGGCTTCTTCGAGCGTCAGCTGAACGCGCTTTTGCGCGACGACCCGCAAACCCGCCGCCTCGAATTTGGCGTTGATTTTGCCGGTCAGGTTGCGACGCGTGGCGTCCGGCTTGAGGA
>CAYUPD010000246.1:756-2026 GCA_964446645.1 uncultured Rhodospirillaceae bacterium | reverse complement strand
AGCGACGGGGAGGTCGGTGTGGGGGCGGACGTTTTTAATCGACGCGCCGACGACGTCAGCGACGGCAGCTTTCGTGCCCGTTATGCCCGCAACGGAAACATAGTAGAGAAAACCTTTGGCTCCGTCTAAAACGACTTTGAGCCGGTCGGCATCGGTCGTCGGCGTGACCAAACGGATAATGTCGATCCCCTTGGCCCCGGCCAAGGCGCGGAGTTCGGCATCTTCTTCTGCCGGAAGATCGGGGATGATGAGACCGTCAACGCCAGCCTCAGCGGCTTTGGCGATAAAGTTTTCGACGCCGTTCGAATAGATGGGGTTCGCATAGCCCATCAAAAGAATCGGCGTTTCGTTGTCCGTTTTGCGGAATTCGGCAATGAAGCCCATGATTTTGGCAATTGTGATGCCTGCCTTGAACGCGCGGAGGTTTCCCTCTTCGATCACGGGGCCGTCGGCCACGGGATCGCTGAACGGCATGCCGATTTCAATTAAATCAACGCCCGCGCCGGGAAGACCCCGAAGAATCTTTGAAAACGTTTCAAGATCCGGGTCTCCTGCTGGCGTAAAGGTTATCATGGCCTTTTTCTTCGCGGCCTTGAGCGCCGCAAAACGGGCGGAGATGCGGCTCATATCGTCACCCCTATTCTTTTCGCGATGGTGTAGATGTCTTTGTCGCCGCGACCGCTGATGTTGATAACCATCAAATGATCTTTCGGCAAGGTCGGCGCGAGCTTCATCGCGTAGGCGATGGCGTGCGAGGATTCAAGCGCGGGCATGATGCCTTCGAGCTTGCTGCAGACTTGAAACGCTTCGACGGCTTCGTCGTCCGTGATGGGGACATAGTTCACACGCTTTTGGTCGAAAAGCCACGCATGTTCGGGACCGACGCCGGGATAATCGAGGCCTGCGGAAATCGAGAACGCTTCTTCGATTTGGCCGTCGGAGTCTTGGAGAAAATAGCTGCGCATGCCGTGGAGGATGCCCTCACGACCTCCTTCAAGCGCCGCCGCGTTTTTGTTGTCAAGGCCAAGGCCTGCCGCTTCGACGCCGTAGAGCTTTACGGTGGTGTCGTCTTCGAAGGGGTAGAAGGTGCCCATCGCATTAGAGCCGCCTCCTACGCAGGCGACTAGTGCATCGGGTAATCCGCCGGTTTTGGCTTTAAATTGTTGCTTGATTTCCTTGCCAATTACACTTTGGAAGTCACGAACCATCATCGGATATGGATGCGGACCCATTGTGGAGCCAATCAAGTAGTAAGTTGATTCCAAGTTAG
>CAYUPD010000246.1:0-746 GCA_964446645.1 uncultured Rhodospirillaceae bacterium | reverse complement strand
CCGTACATAGCAACCGAGGGGTCGTTGAGAAAATCGTAGAAAAGGCCTATGGCGTTCGAGCCGCCCCCGATGCACGCGACAAGCGAATCCGGCAGACGGCCTTCCGCTTCCATCAGTTGTTGACGGGTTTCTTTCCCGACGATGGATTGAAAATCGCGCACCATCATGGGATAGGGATGCGGGCCGCCGACGGTGCCGATGATATAATAGGTATCGTCCACGTTCGCGACCCAATCGCGGAGCGCGGCGTTCATGGCGTCTTTGAGCGAGCGCGAGCCTGTTTTGACGGGACGAACCTCGGCCCCCAAAAGGCGCATGCGAAAGACGTTCGGTTGTTGGCGTTCGATGTCGAGTTCGCCCATATAGACGACGCACGGCAGGTTAAACAGCGCGGCGACCGTCGCCGTGGCGACGCCGTGTTGGCCTGCGCCCGTTTCGGCGATGATGCGCGTTTTGCCCATACGCTTGGCCAGAAGAATTTGGCCGATGCAGTGGTTGATTTTATGCGCGCCGGTGTGGTTGAGCTCTTCGCGCTTAAAATACACCTTCGCGCCGCCCAGATGCTCCGTAAAACGCTTGGCGTAGTATAACGGCGAGGGGCGGCCGACGTAGTATTTGAAATAGTAGTCGAGCTCGGACAAAAACGTGGGGTCACACTTGGCTTTTTCGTAAGCCTCTTCGACTTTGAGGACGAGGGGCATGAGCGTTTCCGGCACATATCTGCCGCCGTAAGAGCCAAAGTGACC
>CAYUPD010000245.1:0-2039 GCA_964446645.1 uncultured Rhodospirillaceae bacterium | reverse complement strand
CGCAATCCCTTGCTTATCTCGGACGTAACGAGCGTTTTTACGCGCCCCGACGTCGAGTTCCGCGCTTTCCGCTCTATCATCGACCGGGGCGGCGTCGTGCGCGCCATTCGCGCGCCAAAGGTTTCGACGCGTCCCCGCAGCTTCTTCGACAAGCTTAACGACTGGGCAAAAGACATCGGCGCGCCGGGTCTCGGCTACATCACGTTCGAGGCCGCCGCCGGTAAAGGCCCCATCGCCCGCTTCGTCGGCGCCGAGGCTCAGAAAGAATTGCGCCAGATCACGGGATGCGAAGACGGCGATGCCGTGTTCTTCGTTTGCGACGAAAAGGCAAAGGCCGCCAAGATGGCCGGAGAAGCCCGCACGAAAATCGCGCAAGACATGGACATTATCGAGAAAGACGCCTTTCGCTTCTGCTGGATCGTCGATTTCCCGATGTTCGAATACGACGAATTGCGCAAAAAAATCGACTTCTCCCACAATCCTTTCTCGATGCCCCAAGGCGGCCTGAAAGCGCTCGAAACGCAAGAGCCTCTCGACATCAAGGCCTTCCAGTACGATATCGTCTGCAACGGCGTCGAACTCTCGTCCGGCGCGATCCGCAACCATCTGCCCGAGGTCATGTACAAGGCGTTCGAAATCGCCGGATACGCCCGCGAGGAACTCGAAGCCCGTTTCGGCGGTATGCTCTCGGCCCTTAAGCTCGGCGCGCCCCCGCACGGCGGCGCGGCTCCGGGCGTCGACCGCATCGTCATGCTTTTGGCTAACGAGCCGAATATCCGCGAGATCATTGCCTTCCCGCTGAACCAGCAAGCCGAAGACCTGATGATGCAGGCTCCCAACAACGTTCCTCCCGAACGCCTGCAGGAGCTGCACATCAAGCTCGCCCTGCCCGTCAAAAAAGGCTAAGGCGCTTTTACATTCAACCCAGGGTGAACGCTCCTGCGCTGTCGCCATATTTATGTATGCGCGCATTCGCGCTGATATTTTTATCTTTTTTCTCATCTTGCAAAAATTTGTATGAGTTCGGGATTTTTTAACCAACTCGCCCATAAGTTGCAGTGTCGCCGTTCCTTCCCCTCCCGAGGCTTCATGTCCGCATGCGCCGATAAACTCGAAATCGATTTGCCAATTCTGGATATTCGCCGCCTCCACATGATCGCGGAAAGCGAAGTCGAAAAATCGTCTTACCTCGAAATATTCTTTGCCGGAGCCGAAAGCGTTCTCGACGATGCGGAAAAAGCCGCCAACCTCGGCTCTTTGCAACAATGGAAAGAGGTCTTTCATACCTTGCGAGGCGCCGCCGCGAATATCGGCATGGCTACCCTCGAAAAAATTTGCCTCGAGGCCGAGCGCATCGGCGACTCTTCTCCCGCAACCCTTCAAGCCTTCCTGCAAAAAGCCAAGGAAGAACTCGCCTATGTCCGCCGCCATATCGTAAGCACCTATCCCCGCCTCTTACCCCCCTGAAAACCATGTCCCCTGCAACCGCCGAGATCTCCCAGCAAATCCTCGACTCCCCCATCATGATCGTCGACGACGTCAAGATTAACCGCGTCTTCCTCGAAAAAACTTTGCGCGCCTGCGGATTCCGCAACATCCTTTGCGTCGCCAGCGCCCAAGAAGTCTTCTCGAAAATCAACGACTTTCAGCCCGATCTCGTCCTGCTCGACATTCTGATGCCCGACGGCATGGACGGCTTCGAATGCTGCGAGGCCCTTCGCTCGCAGGAAAAATTCAGAGACCTTCCCATCCTTATCGAAACCTCCATCGTCGAACCGGAACTGCGCGTCAAAGCCTTTAAAAAAGGCGCTACCGATTTCGTCAGCAAGCCCATCGACTCCGACGAATTATGCGCGCGCGTCATCGTCCATCTCGAAAAACGCCACTCCCTCAAAACGCTCCAGCAGTACAAAAGCCGCATCGAAAACGAGCTTGAAAGCGCCCGCCAGCTTCAGATGGGCATCCTGCCGGAACCGGAAAAAATCGCCGAATGTCGTCATCGCTATGGCCTTGATATTTCAGCCGCTTTCGAATCCTCC
>CAYUPD010000244.1:0-2058 GCA_964446645.1 uncultured Rhodospirillaceae bacterium | reverse complement strand
CAATAAAAACTGCACAAACGGCGGCGACTGCAAATGGAAATCCATGATCAGCGGAGGTTCTTCGTCGTTTGGAGGCGCTTTTATTATGGCTTCCGGCTTGTGCTCCGCAGCAAACCCCGTGACAAGCGGCTGCTCATGTCCCACAGGAACGGCGCAATACGGTTATTCCGTGATGACTTCGTACTCGTACTGGGATCAGGCGAACAGAATGTCGCACTTAGGGCAGACCTTCGGAACTCTTTATTTGTGTTGGTAAACTGAATCCTGAGCCACGACCTCTTCTTTGGAAGCATAGCGCCACGACGTTAAGTGAACGACGATGAGGCCTGCGATGCTGCCGGATTCGAGCCGAACGGGAAGCTCGGGCAAGCCCTTGGCGGGAGAGACGAGCCAAATCTGGAACGGTTCGCGGCCGTCTTCGGTTTCCGTTTTCTTCCAAAACCGCGCGTGCTCGCGGTCTTTCCACTCGCCCGAAATAAGCTTGAAGTCCGCGCCGCACAGTCGCGCGTTCCCGTCATAAACTCCGTATCCGTCGCTGTCGGTATAGTCCTGCCCGATGTCGCGGCCCGCGATGTCGAAACGCCGCTTGCCGTCGAACACGGGCACGGGTATCGCGCAACTGTTTTTGACCGCCACGTTCGCCAGCATTTGCAACAACGCCGTTATCGGATCGAGGGAGCCTTTTCTCTGCTCGTCCGTGACGATCTCGCGGTTTTTGTCGGTGTTGGGAGGATCGAATTCCGGAACGACGATCCCCTTCCCCTTAAAATGAATCTTCGTGATTTTCGGCTTGTGGTTCCACTCGTCGTGGTTCGAATATTCTTTCGGCGCAAAGCGAAGGCCGTTGACGATCCTCCCGCGCGACTCCAGAGTCGTATGCCACGGAAAAAACCGCGCCCAAATCCCGCGCGTGTTGGCCTTAAAGACGACGCGATAAGCGTCTTTCCGTTCTTCGAATAAAATCTTGGCTTCGATAAGGTGGAAGCCCCCGACATACACGTCGTAAGCCGTCATCAGCGGCGGCAGGACGGGGATTTTCGCGGAGGCCGCCTGTGCGGGAAACACAGGCAACGCGGCGGCGATTAGCCCAATGAGTACGGCTTTTTTAAACTTCATGTCGCTTTCCCTGACCTGTTTTTGCCGTATCTTTGCGTCAAAATTATGCCCCCCAACAGGCCTTTTATAACTCTTGATGCAAATTTGGCCTTGAATATGGATGAGGCCCGCTTATAGTTCAACCCCTTAAAACGTTGGGGGGATTTCTTGTCTCAGGATAAACTTTTTCAATCGTCCACGGCTTCCGTGCTTAACGACGCGGCTCAAACCGAGACCTCCGGCCTGTGGGTCGGCAAGGTTGTCGATAAGGTTTTGGCGGAATTTCCCGATCAGGAAACGTACACCTGCGCCGCCGGTATCAGCCCCTCGGGCATCGTCCACTTCGGCAACTTCCGCGACGTCGCGACTTCTTTTGCCGTGATGAACGAGCTGATCGCGCGCGGCAAAAAAGCGCGGCTCCTTTTCTCGTGGGACAACTACGACCGCTTCCGCAAGGTGCCCGTCGGCGTCGATCCGTCGTTTTCGAAGTATGTCGGCATGCCGTTGACCGAAGTCCCCGACCCTTCCGGAAAATATCCGTCCTACGCGCGGTATTTCGAAGTCGAATTCGAAGAGGCGATCAAGGAACTCGGCATTTCGCTCGACTACCGCTACCAAACCAAGGAATACAAATCGGGCCGCTATGCCGACAAGATGGCGTTTGTGCTGCAAAACCGCCGCAGAGCCGCCGAAATCCAGCTTCAGTTTAAAACCGATAAAGGCAACCAAGAAAAAGGCATTGACCCCGAAGAATTCCTCGAAACCTATTTCCCCATCACGGTTTATTCGCGCTTTAGCGGCACCGACAAAACGCAAGTGCTCTCATACGACGGCGGCACGAAGCTGACGTATCGGTGCCTTGCGACGGACAAGGTCGAGCAGATCGACTTCAAGGAAACGCCCGTCGTCAAGCTGCCGTGGAAGCTCGACTGGCCGATGCGCTGGGGCGAGGAGCGCGTGAAC
>CAYUPD010000243.1:0-2075 GCA_964446645.1 uncultured Rhodospirillaceae bacterium | reverse complement strand
CCGCGACCCCCTGATTAAAAGTCAGATGCTCTACCAGCTGAGCTACGAGGTCACTTTCGGAAGGGGGCTTTGTTATCAGGTATTTACCCCGCCTGCAACCATTACCTTATATATTATTTTCGCCCCTATACGTTAAATTCCCACTAATGCTTTCGCAAAATCGTCGGCTTTGAAAGGCTGCAAATCTTCCGCCCTCTCTCCCACCCCTATCCCATAAATCGGTAACTTGTACTTCTCCGCCAGCGCCACCAGCACTCCCCCCTTCGCCGAACCGTCCAGCTTCGTCACTACCAACCCCGTCACGCTCGTCATCTTTAAAAACGCTTCTACCTGCGCGTGCGCGTTCTGCCCCGTCGTCGCATCCAGCGTCAATACCGTCGCATGCGGCGCTTCGGCGTCTTTCTTCTTTATCACGCGGACGATCTTTGCCAGCTCTTCCATCAAGTCGTTTTTGTTATGCAGCCTCCCCGCCGTGTCGATCATCAGCACGTCGCTGCCGTTTGCACGCGACGCTTCGAGCGCTTTGTACGCCAACGCCGCCGCGTCGCTTCCCTGCTCGCCCGCCACAACCTCCGCCCCCGTCCGCTCGCCCCATATCTTGAGCTGCTCTATCGCCGCCGCCCGAAACGTATCTCCCGCCGCCAATGTCACTTTGAGGCCTTGGCTTACGTAGTCTTGCGCGAGTTTTCCTATCGTCGTCGTCTTCCCAGTCCCGTTCACTCCGACAACGAGAATGACGAAGGGTTTATGCGACGGATCGATCTCAAGCGGCTTTGCGACAGGCTCCAGAATCTTTTCGATCTCGTCAGCCAAGGCCTGCTTGACCTCGGCCTCCGTCACGTCTTTGCCGAAGCGCGTTTTGCCGAACTCCTTCACCAAATGCGAGGCCGCCACCGGCCCCATATCCGCCGAAACCAGCGCCTCTTCCAATTCGGCGAGCTTCTCTTCGTCCAGCGGGCCTTTCGTCAACGCGCCCGACAGGTTTTCGCCAAGCGCCGACGAACTGCGGCGCAGACCCGATTTGAGGCGCTCAAACCAATTTTGTTTTTCGTTTTGGCCGGACATTACTTTTCCACTTCCGCGATAACGGCTCCATTTTCTATTTTTAGGACATGCACGTCAACAAGGCTACCGACGGGCGCTTCGCCCTTCAATCTTAGTTTCGCAAACTGCCGCGTGCAGCCAATCCCGTTCTTTTCGACCAAAACCTCAACGGTTTTTCCTAAAAGCGCTTTGTCATGCGCGGTTTCCGCCTTCCCTCCCAATTCGCGCAAGTGCGCCGCTCTCTCCTTACGTTCTTCCATCCGAACCTGCGGCATCTTCGCCGCGGGAGTCCCTTTCCTCGCCGAATACGAAAATACATGCAACCACGTTATGCCGCACTCCTCAATCAGATCATACGTGTTTTGAAACATCGCTTCCGTCTCCGTCGGAAAGCCCGCGATCACGTCCGCTCCGAATACAATGTCGGGACGGATTTTGCGGGTGCGCTTTACAAGCTCGATCACGTCGGCGCGAAGATGGCGGCGCTTCATCCGCTTTAAGATCAGGTCGTCTCCCGACTGAAGACTCAGATGGATATGCGGCATCAGGCGCGGCTCGTCGGCAAACAGCTCCCATAAATCCTCGTCAAAACCCGCAGGATCGAGCGACGACAATCGCAGGCGCTTCAGGCCCGGCGTTTCTTTCAGCACGTGCCGCGCCATAAATCCAAGCGTCGGCTTTCCCGGCAAATCCCGCCCGTACGACGCGATGTCCACACCCGTCAGCACGACTTCGTTGAAGCCTCTCTCGACATAGCCTTTCACGTCGCGCGCGATCTTCTCGAACGACGACGACCTCGACGCCCCGCGCCCGTAGGGTATCACGCAAAACGTGCATCGGTTGTCGCACCCGTTTTGCACCTCCACAAACGCACGCTGCATCGGCGACTGGGCCGGGCCACGGATGGACAATCCTTTACCGCTAACCCCTCCCCTAGCCCCTCCCGCAAGGGGAGGGGAATTTTTAGAGAAGCCTCGGGCGAGTATATGAAAACTCTCCGGAAGAAGTTTTTTGTCGTTCGGGATCACGCA
>CAYUPD010000242.1:0-2086 GCA_964446645.1 uncultured Rhodospirillaceae bacterium | reverse complement strand
GGGGGATCGCAAAACGCTTGCATGGCTTGTGGCCCCCATTGACATCGTCTTCAAATACGGTGGTGGTGCGCAATTAGTCATCTATAAAGAGGGCGCGATCGTCGATATTCTTGGCGGTGGTCCTGCGATCAGGGATTTCAAGTTTGTTGACAGAGGCACGCAAATAGCGATCGCCGAAGCGCCCGTTGTCGGCGAAGTGACCAAATATGTTCTCTACGACATTGTCGCCCATCAACGTTTGGCAGAGTTTGCCAGCGCGGATGCAAACGGCGTGCTTTGGCCGAAAAACCAGCTTCCGGCATGGGCGCGATCTCTTCTTATTTGGGGGACCCGTTAATGGCCGAAGCCTTTCCCGAAGCCGAAGTCGAATGCGAGGACGGCAAGAAAATCCTTCCCTATACGATCAACTTGGGGCCCCAGCATCCCGCCGCGCACGGCGTGCTGCGCATGGTGCTTGAGATGGACGGCGAAATCGTGGAACGCGCCGATCCGCACATCGGCATGCTGCACCGGGGTACGGAAAAGCTGATCGAATACAAAACGTACCTTCAAGCAATCCCGTATTTTGACCGGCTCGATTACATATCTCCCATGCCGGAAGAACACGCGTTTGTGCTCGCCATTGAAAAACTCCTCGGCATCAAGCCGCCTTTGCGCGGCCAATATTTGCGCGTCCTTTTTGCCGAACTGACGCGCGTCATGAACCACATCTTCGCCGTCACAACGGCGGCGCTTGACCTTGGTGCCGTCACGCCGTCCCTTTGGGGCTTCGAAGAGCGCGAGATTATGATGGAGTTCTGCGAGCGCGTGAGCGGCGCGCGCATGCACGCGAACTACTTCCGCCCCGGCGGCGTCCACCAAGACATGCCCGAAGGTTTGGCCGAAGACATCGACATCTGGGCCCAGCGTTTTCCGAAAATCATCGACGACATCGAAGGCCTTCTCACCGACAACCGCATCTTCCGCCAACGCACGGTCGACATCGGCGTGGCCACGAAAGAACAGGCGCTCGAATGGGGCTTTTCCGGCCCCATGCTCCGCGCATCTGGTGTGGCTTGGGATTTGCGCAAAGCCCAACCCTACGATGTCTATGAAAAAATGGACTTCGACATTCCCGTCGGCAAAACAGGCGATTGCTTCGCGCGGTATCTCGTGCGCTTGGAAGAAATGCGTCAATCCTTGCGCATCATCCGCCAATGCTTGAAAGATATGCCCGAAGGCCCGGTTCTGTCTGAAGATCACAAAGTCGCGCCTCCGCGTCGCGCCGACATGAAGCGCTCGATGGAGGAAATGATCCACCACTTCAAGCTCTATTCCGAAGGCTTCCACGTCCCCGCTGGCGAAACCTATACGGCTGTCGAAGCGCCCAAAGGCGAATTCGGCGTCTACCTCGTCTCGGACGGAACGAATAAACCCTATCGCTGCCACATCCGCTCATCCGGCTTCGCGCACCTCCAAGCGACCGACGCGCTGAGCAGGGGGCACATGCTGGCCGACATCGTCGCGATCATCGGCAGTCTCGACCTCGTCTTTGGGGAAATTGACCGATGACCGAAAAGATCCACGACTTCACCTTCACGTCCGAAAATCTTGCCCGCGCCGAAGCGATCGTCGCGAAATATCCGACAGGCCGCCAAGCGAGCGCCGTGATCCCCTTGCTCGACCTCGCCCAACGGCAAAACAACAACTGGCTTTCCCAAGCGGCGATGGATTATGTGGCCGATCTCCTCGCCATGCCGCCGATCCGCGTGTATGAAGTTGCGACGTTCTATACGATGTTCAACCTTAAACCCGTTGGCGAAAACTTCATCCAAGTTTGCACAACAACGCCTTGTTGGCTTCGTGGCTCAGATGAATTGGTTCATACCTGCAAGCATAAGCTTGGCATCAACATGAACGAAACGACCTCGGACGGTAAATTCACCTTACGCGAAGTCGAATGCTTGGGCGCCTGCGCCAACGCCCCCGTCATCCAAATCAACGACGATTTTTACGAAGACCTGACGCCTGACGCGCTTGAAAAAATCATCAATGACCTGCAATCCGGCATAAAACCAACTCCCGGCTCCCAAACCTCCCGCCAAGG
>CAYUPD010000241.1:0-2089 GCA_964446645.1 uncultured Rhodospirillaceae bacterium | reverse complement strand
AGCGCCAAAAACCGCGCGCGCTTGATGGCTTGGGCCAGTTCGCGCTGCTTCTTCGCGCATACCGCCGTGATGCGGCTCGGCATGATCTTGCCGCGCTCGGATATAAAACGCTTCAACATCGCTACGTCCTTGTAGTCGATCTTCGGCGCCGCTTTGCCCGAAAACGGGCAGCTCTTGCGCCCGCGACGAAAGCCCCCGAAACCGCCGCCGGCGGCATCGCGGCGAGGACGACGTTCCTCGGTCGATTCATTCATGCTCATGCGGATTCTCCTTCGGATGAAACGGGTTCAGCTCGCGGCGCACGGCGCGGACGATCCGCCCCTTCGACGCGCTCTTCCTTGCGCAAAATCGCCGACGGCCCGGCTTCGTGCTCTTCGACGCGAATGGTCATAAAACGCAGAACGTCTTCGTTCAGCTTCATGTTGCGTTCCATCTCGGCAATCGCCGCAGGCGGCGCGTCGATGTTCATCAACACGTAGTGGCCCTTCTTGTTCTTGTTGATGCGGTACGCGAGGTTGCGCAGACCCCACGGCTCGGTCTTCGTAACCTTGCCGCCGTCCTTGACGATAATGTCGGAAAACGCTTTGGCCAAGGCTTCGACCTGCGTGGTCGCAACATCCTGACGCGCGATAAAAATAGACTCGTAGAGTGGCATTGCCAACCCCCCTCGGATAACGACCAGATGCCACGGCCGGGACCATCCCCGCCTTTAGCCACTCCGGTCAAAGCCCCTTCTCTAGGAAGGAGCAAGGAGTATTTAGGTGGCGCGTTTATAGCGACCCCTCGACAGAATGCAAGCAATAATCATTAGTTGCGCTTTTGCGCCCCTGTTAATCATCCCCCTTACCAAATTTGGTTAAGTCTCGAATACATATGGAAAAATTACATTCCTTTTTGTAGTCTCGAGGCTGATAAGATTCGTACTTTAAATCAGGGAGCTATAAATGGTCGTTCGTTCGGCAAAATATTACAGGGATAATTTCGTCGTCGTTCCCATGGGAAACGTCGATCTGTTTGGAGCGGCTGCGGTTATCGTTGCTTCAGGGCCAACCCGGATTTGCTTTACAAAAGTCAAAGGCTTGCGCAGAGACCTTCTTGCCGCAAAAACGACAACCGATTTGGCCGACATAAACCGCGATTTCTTCGTCAAAATGATCGCAAGCGATGTCGAAAACGACGCCGTCGCCAAGTCCGCCCTCGATTTAAGCCGCTATTTTAATATGCCGGTAAGAGTCGTTCCCTCGAGGACGTCAAGCGTGCAGATGCCCTTCAACGTTACCCCCAACGACTCTTGGGACAATGTCGCAGCCAAAGCCGTTTTCCCAAGAACAAGCATGCCGGGACTCGCCTCCCATCCCGCGTAACCGGTTTGGCGCTTTCGCAAACGCTTCGAATTCGCTAGGCTGTCGTCCATGGCTTCGCCTCAACCATCCATGCTCGATGCCCCGCGCAACGGCATCAACGTGCCCGAATTCGGCGTCGCCGAAATCTCGTCGCTCGTCAAAAAAACCGTCTAGGACACTTTCGGCCAAGTCCGCGTGCGCGGCGAAATCTCGGACTGCAAACTCCATTCGAGCGGGCACCTTTACCTGACTCTTAAAGAAGGCGCGGCCGTCCTCGCCTCCGTCTGTTGGCGCGGACAGGTCGGACGCCTCGGCCTCAAGCCCGAAATCGGCATGGAGGTCGTTTGCACAGGCCGCCTGACAACCTATGCGGGCCAATCCAAGTACCAGCTCGTCATTGAGGGCATGGCGCTCGCCGGAATCGGCGCGCTCCTCAAAATGCTCGAAGAGCGCAAAAAGAAACTCGCCGCCGAGGGACTCTTCGACCCCGCCCGCAAAAAGCCCATTCCTTTCCTGCCCGGCACAATCGGCGTCGTCACGTCGCCCACGGGCGCCGTCATTCGCGACATCCTGCACAGGCTCGGCGAACGCTTCCCGCGTCCAGTCCTTCTTTGGCCCGTCGCCGTTCAAGGCGAAGGCGCGGCCGAACAGATCGCCGCCGCCATTCGCGGATTTAACGCTCTGCCTTCGGACAATCTGGCGCGGCCCGACGTTTTGATCGTCGCGCGCGGCGGCGGAAGCGTCGA
>CAYUPD010000240.1:0-2097 GCA_964446645.1 uncultured Rhodospirillaceae bacterium | reverse complement strand
ATCAGGCCGCCCGCTCCTTTCGTCATCGCCGCAAAAGGCATCGAGCTTTCATCCCACCGCCTTATGAGCGAGGTCGTCACCGAGGAAACCCGCAACAATCCCGTCTATGTCCTTTCCGGCCCCAGTTTCGCCTCCGAGGTCGCTCAAAACCTCCCCGCCGCCCTCACTCTCGCCTCCGAATGGGACCCCGAAAACATGGCTCTCGCCTCTCCCACCTTCCGCCTCTACACAACAGACGACATCATCGGCACCCAAATCGGCGGCGCTCTTAAAAACGTCCTCGCCATCGCCTGCGGCATCGTTTCGGGCCGCAATCTCGGCGAAAACGCACGCGCCGCCCTCGTCACGCGCGGTCTCGCCGAAATCGCACGCCTCGGCCTCGCTCTCGGCGCTCGCACAGAAACCCTTATGGGGCTTTCCGGTCTCGGCGATATCGTTCTCACATGCTCGAGCTTGCAGTCGCGCAACACCTCCCTCGGCTTCGAACTAGGGCAGGGCAAGGACTTAGGCGCCATTCTCTCTTCGCGCCACTGCGTCACAGAAGGCATCGCCACCGCCTCGGCCGCCCTTGGCCTCGCGCGGCGCCACGGCGTCGATATGCCCATCGTTCGCGCCGTCGATCATATCCTCCGCGACAGGGCCGACATCGATGCCGTCGTCGCAGGACTCCTCGCGCGGCCGCTCAGAAACGAAACTGTTTGATTACCGCGCGCAGGTAAATGTGATTCTTTTCTTTTTCGCCGCGCGACGATTGTGCCGATTGAAAATATAGACGCCTTGCGCCCCCAGATTTTCGAGCTTGCTTAGCGTCCCTTCCGTATCTTCAAAGGCGACCATATCTCTCATGGAGAGGCCGCGACTCTCGGCTAACTGTTTCGTGAATACGGTTTTGTCGGCGACAAGCCGCCCGGCGCGATCAACCCGCCTTGCGCTGTCGTACGCATATATCTCTTCGCCAAAATATTCCCGAAGCCCCCAGTGCTCTAACAACTTCCGTATCCCTTCTTCCGTTCCGTTCGACACAATGACGCACGGCACGCTCTTCTTTTTGGCAATCTCCAGCGCTTTCACTATGTGCGGGTTCGGCTTCTGATTTTCTTTTATGATCCGCCCGAGATACAGATCGTGATGTTCTTTTTTAAGCGTTTCAAAATCGATGTCGATTCCGTATTCGTCTTTGAACTTCTTCTGAAATTCGCCAAGCCTTATATCGACCGGCGGCCCGGATAATTTTGCAACCTCGGTCAAATCCTGCTTCTCACCCGTGTATTTCTCAAGCATCCCCGCATACGCCAACACGCGCACATGCTCGGTATGAGGGCCAAGACACCCGTCAATATCGACGTACACGATGCCGACTCTCTTGCAGATAAATTCCTGAAGCCGATGAAATGCCAATAAATTGCTTGAGGCAATGCTGTGAGGATGTAAACGCATATAATGACTACGCCTTGTTTTTATTCTATTTTTTTCAAATACTTAACGAACGTATTATACCATTGAATTTTTACTTTCTTTCAAAAAACCAGCGGGACATTGTTTATAATAACCTATTGATATTTCCGTGTTTTTGTCCCTTGGTTCGGCTAAAACTCACCTGAACAGGGCGAAGAACAGCTCTTTCAATATCGCCGCGCTCACGACGATGATCGCCAGCCCGCTCGCAATCGTTACCGCGATCGGACGGCCCATCGTTTCCGCCACGTTCTCCCTGTTGCTCGCCTTCCCCTCCAGCCGCAGCACTTCCTTCTGTATGTTCAAATACAACAACCGCGCCGCTCGAAAATCCTGCTGGTCATGCTCTATCTTCTTCGGGTCGTCGATCAGTTGCACCAAATTCGACAAAACTCCGGACGATATGATCTCTTTCGCCCTCTTTTGCAGCCCCTCTCGCGTCCCTTTCCCGAAAAACCTCTTGATCGACGGTTCTACCACCGGCGACAGCCAGGCGGCCAAATTCGGCAAATTCTCCGGCCCGTATTTGTATTGCATCTCCGAGTACAACGACAATAGCGCGATCCCTCTTTGAATCGAGTCCTCTGGCCCGTTCATCGGCAGAAAGACCTTCTCTCCCCGCCTCTCGCGCACAATCAAAAA
>CAYUPD010000239.1:0-2124 GCA_964446645.1 uncultured Rhodospirillaceae bacterium | reverse complement strand
TTCCCTCCGCATATAACGCAGTATTGGAGGGTGCAGGAGCCATCATATACGGAACGGAGAACAAGTCAAGGAAAAAACACAATGATCTAAAGCCGAATATATTCTGCAAAATCAGTGTAGTAGCTCGTTTTGAAGATTTTGAGACAAAAAAAGCAATAAAATTGCGGGATTTTTTGTTCTAACAAGGGGACGCCGGTTCAATCAATCGATTGATTGATTTTTGGGGCGGAAAGGATTAGGATGCCTTCCCAACAGGATAGGAACAAACGCCCATGCCCCACACACCCTCAAAAAACGGAACGACAACGCACACCAAAACCCCGGCGGCAAAGCAAGGGGCGGGGCAAACCGCCGCGCCCGAAGCCCGCGCTCTTTTAAACACTCCCAAAAAATCCCGGTGGCCCGGCGCCAAAACCCCGGCGGCAAGACAAGAGGCGGGGCAAACCGCCGCGCCCGAAGCCCGCGCGCTTTTGAACGCTCCCAAAAAATCCCGGCGGCCCGGCGCCAAGGCCCCGGCGGCAAGACAAGAGGCGGGGCAAACCGCCGCGCCCGAAGCCCGCGCTCTTTTAAACGCTCCCAAAAAATCCCGGTGGCTCCTCGCCAAAACCCCGGCGGCAAAACGAAAGACGAAGCAAGCCGCCTCTCCTGAAGCCCGCGCACTTTTGAAGACGCTCAAAAAATCGCGGCGGCACCCCGCCAAAACCCGCACCGCGCGCTCGGCTAAAAACAGGCTTTTGCATTCGGCCATCCGGCTTTTCGCAAGCCACGGTTTCGACGGCGCTTCCACGCGCCTCCTTTCCGACGACGCGGATGTCAATATCTCGGCCATCCCTTACTACTTCAATGACAAGGCCGGGCTTTATCGCGCCGTTCTCGACTTCATCGCCGCCAAAGCCCATGCCGAGCTTTCGGGTAAAGCCTCCTTGGCCCACGATCTTCTGCGCGACGAAACCGCCTCGCCCGCCGCTTGCCGCGACGCCTTGCACGGCCTGTTCTCGGTCTTCATCCGCTTTCTTTTAAGCGAAGAAATCTCTCCCTCTTTGGGCCGCATCTTTATGCGCGAGCAGATGGAGCCTTCTCCCGCCTTCACCGTTTTCTACGAAACCACCATGCGCCCCATGCACGAAACGCTGACCCACCTCGTCGCGCGCGCCGCAAACCTCCCCTTCCCCAGCGAGGCGGCGACGCTGGCCGCGCATGCCATGATAGGCACCGTTTCCGTCTTTAAAACCCATCGGGAGCTTGCCTTGCGCCGCCTCAAATGGAAAAAATACGGGCAACAGGAAATACAGAAAATCTCCGACGTCGTTTGGAGTCACGCCGAGGCCGTCATCGACGCCTATCTTAAAAACAGGGGAGGGAAACTATGAGAATCCTTGCCGCTTGCTTCCTCCTTGTCCTCGCTTCGGCCTGCGTGCCCGAAAAAGACGGACCCCACGGCTATGTCGAGGGCGAATTCGTCTACGTCGCGCCTACCACCACCGGCATTTTGCAGACTCTTTCGGTCGAGCGCGGCCAACAGATCGATAAAGACGCGCCTCTCTTTAGCCTCGACCGCACCAATCTCGACGCCGCGCGCCGCGCCGCAGATGCCGACCTTGCCAAGGCCAAAGCCAACCTCGACTCGGCAGAAAAAGAATCCGCACGCGCCGACACGCTCGCCGCCGCCGCCGCAGGCAGCCAGTCCGACGCCGACCTTAAAAAGGCCGCGCGCGAGGCCGCCCTTGCCGCCGTCCAGTCCGCCGAGCAAAAACTCGTCCAGATCGACAAGCAGATCGTCGAAGCTTCTCCTCTCGCCCCCGAGGCCTCCCGCGTCGAGGACACTTACTTCCGCCCCGGCGAATTCGTTTCAATCGGCATGCCCGTCGTCGCTCTCCTCCCTCCCGGCAACGTCAAAATCCGGTTCTTCGTTTCTCAGGCCGATCTGCCGCGCTTTCCCTTGGGCAAGCGCATCCTCGTCACATGCGACGGCTGCGACGCCCCCATCCCCGCCGCCATCAGCTTTATCTCGTCTAAAAGCGAATACACGCCCCCCGTCATTTACAGCGTCGGGTCGCGCGAAAAACTCGTCTTTATGCTCGAAGCCAAGCCCGACGCCTTTAATCCAGCTCTCCGCCCCGGCCT
>CAYUPD010000238.1:0-2125 GCA_964446645.1 uncultured Rhodospirillaceae bacterium | reverse complement strand
TCAGTTCCGCGTCCTCCGCAGCGTCAAAAACCGCTTCGGCCCCACCGACGAAATCGGCGTCTTCGAAATGACCGACATGGGCCTTTCGGAAGTTTCGAACCCTTCCGCTCTCTTCCTCGCCGACAGGCGCGACGATATGTCCGGCGCCGCCGTCTTTGCCGGACTCGAGGGTACGCGGCCCGTTCTTGTCGAAATCCAGGCCCTCGTCGCGCCTTCCGCCTTCGGCACGCCTCGCCGCGCCGTCATCGGTTGGGACGCAGGACGCCTCGCCATGATCTTGGCCGTCCTCGAAGCCCGCTGCGGCGTCGTCTTCGGCAATAACGACGTTTATCTGAACGTCGCAGGCGGCTTTCGCATCTCGGAACCCGCCGCCGACCTCGCCGTCGCCGCCGCTCTTGTGTCCGCTTTGACCGGCGTGCCCGTCCCCTCCTCGTGCGTCGCTTTCGGCGAAATCGGCCTCTCCGGAGAAATACGCCGCGTCAGCCAACCCGATATCCGACTCAAGGAAGCCGCCAAACTCGGCTTTTCGGAGGCTCTTTTGCCCACTTCCGATAAGGCCAAAAAAACCTCCGTCGTGCCCCTTCTGAGAACCTCGGAAATCCCCCAACTTAGCGATCTTTTGCCCCTTTTTGAACCTCATAAACAACGCTTAAGGGCCTGATTTTACCTCCCCGAAAAAGCTTATTTTTTCGGAAATCTGTGCTAGACCATGGCTTTCTTAAACTCCGGGTCGTCGCATGGAATCGGAAGCCATCTTTAATAACCTCGACTATATCGTCGTCGGCATCGTTCTTGTCTCGGGCGTCTTGGCCATGATGCGCGGCTTCGTCCGCGAGTTGTTCTCTCTCATCGCTTGGGCCGGCGCTTACTTTATCGCCATCTATTTTTACGAACCCGCCATTCCCTTCGCCCAGCGCTACGTCAAAAACGACCAGGTCGCCGAATGGGCCGCCATGGGCATCGTCTTTGCCGTTACTCTGATCGCTTTGATGATCGTCGGCCACTTCGTTTGCGGATTCGTCAAGGGCAAGGTCCTGACCATCATCGACCGTTCGCTCGGGTTCCTTTACGGCCTCGCTCGCGGCGCTTTGGTCATTTGCCTCGTCTATCTCGGCGCTACCATGATCTTCTGGCCCGATATCGACGCTCCGGCCCCGGCCCAGCACGACGACGAAGACCGCGACGCGCCGCCCGAGTTTTTGATGACCGCGCGCACCCGACCCATCATGGCTTTCGGCGCAGACGCCTTGAAGCCTCTTCTGCCCGACGAGCTGATCGACAAGGAAGCCGCCAAGGAAAAAGCCGACGAACGAAAACTCGAACTCGAAAAAACCATCCGCGAAGAAACCTCCGGCTACGACGACGGCAAGGGCCCCATCGACATCGACAAGCTCTTTAACGGAGAAGACCAATAATGACTTTCTCGACCAATCCTTTTGACGACGACAAGCTGAAGGAAGAATGCGGCGTCTTCGGCATCATCGGCAAGGATTCCGCCGCCGCCATGACCGCTTTGGGCCTGCATGCCCTCCAACATCGAGGCCAAGAAGCCGCGGGCATCGTCTGCTTCGACGGCGAGCATTTTAACGCCCATCACGCCCTCGGCCACGTCGGCGAAAACTTTAACGCCGACAGCATCATCGCCAAACTCGCCGGGTCGGCTGCCATCGGCCATACCCGCTATTCGACCACCGGCGAGCCCTCTTTGCGCAACGTCCAGCCCCTCTTCGCCGACTTCGATTTCGGCGGATTTTCCATAGCCCACAACGGCAACCTCACCAACGCTCACGGCATCCGCAAAAAACTCGTCAAAAAAGGCTGCCTCTTCCGTTCGACCACCGACACGGAAGTCATCATTCATCTTATGGCCATTTCGCGCGCCAAGACGCCCACCGACCGCTTGGTCGACGCTTTGCGGCAAATCGAAGGCGCGTACTCGCTCGTCTGCCTCGGCAAAGACATGCTGATCGGCGTCCGCGACCCCAATGGCATTCGCCCGCTTGCGCTTGGCAAAATCGACGACGCTTTCGTTATCGCTAGTGAAACCTGCGCGCTCGACATCATCGGCGCGACCTTCGTCCGCGATATCGAACCCGGCGAGCTTGTCGTTATCGACGCCAAGGGC
>CAYUPD010000237.1:0-2149 GCA_964446645.1 uncultured Rhodospirillaceae bacterium | reverse complement strand
AGCGCGCGCAGCCTTCCCGGCGGCGAAATCCTCCCGCATAGCCATCCGGAAGTCCTCGCTTTCCTCAGGCAACGCGGGCAAGACCCCCAACAGGTCGAAGCCGCCCTTAACGAATTGCGTCGCACCGACAACGAGATGGCCCGCGCCGTCGAAGACGTCATCATGATTCTGCTCAAGAAGAACGTCATTAAAATGACCGACTTGCCTAAACAGGTTCAGGATCGCATTTCGTTCCGCGTCAAGCAGCGCGTTCTGATCCAAGACATTTACGATCAGGCCTCGGCCCGGGCGATGAACGGATAGTCCCGATATATAAGGAGTTTTTTATGCGCGGTTATTTTGCCGTCGGCGCCGAGGGCATCAGCAAGGGCTTTAATCTCGGCAACCTCGTCCGCACCTCGCACGCTTTCGGCGCGAGCTTCTTCTTCACCGTTTCGTCGTCCGTCAATTACGCCGAAATCAAATCCACCGACACCTCGCACGCCGACATCCATCTTCCCTTTTACGCCTACAAAAATATAGGCGACTTTACCCTCCCCAAGGATTGCTCGCTCGTCGGCGTCGAACTCGTCGAGGGAGCTTCCGAGCTGCCGAGCTTCCGTCATCCTCTGCGCGCCGCCTATGTTCTGGGGCCGGAAAAGGGAAATCTTTCGCCCGAGATGCTCGCGCGCTGCGACCACGTCGTCAAAATTCCGACGAAGTTTTGCGTCAATGTCGGCATTGCGGGCGCTCTCGTCATATACGATCGTATGATCTGTCTCGGCAATTTCGCCGAACGTCCCGTGCGCGTCGGCGGCCGCTGCGCTTCCGCCAAGAGGGGACGCGGATGACTCTCTCCCTCTTCGTTAAAAATCATCCCCGCAAGACGGGCGTGATTACGGCCATCTTGGCTTCTGCCGTCTTCGGCCTATATCCCGCGACATCGCGCGCCGTTTATGCCGACGGGGGCAATGCCGCCGCCGTCATTCTTGCGACGGCGTGGGCGCGCGGCTTGGGGCTGGCCCTCTATTGCCTTTTTGCGCGCCAGCGGATTTTCCAAACGCGCGAAGACAATAAACAGGCCGTTATCGGCGGCTTTTTTCAGGCCTGCAGCAATCTCGGCATTTTTTTAGCGCTCCTTTATATTCCGGGGCCGCTCGTCATCATCATCGTTTTCACGCACACGCTCATGCTGCTGTTCTATATGGCGTGGCGCGGCGAGATTAAACTCGATTTCCTGAACATCGCGACGACAATCGTCGCTTTGCTCGGCCTGTCCTTTGTCCTCGATATTTGGCACGTGCAAGCCAAGGCGCATTGGATCGGAATGGGGTTGGCTTTTATTTCCGCTTTGGCGACCGTCAGCCGCCTTTATGTCTACGGACATCAGACCCAAGTCCGTCCGCCCATCGCCGTCGGCGCCGAGAATCTTCTGGTTGCGGCGTTTCTTCTTTTGGCCGTCGCTCTGTTTCAGGCTCCGCATTTTCCCGATACGTTCATGGGAAACGTTTATGTCGCGGAAAGCTGCTTGTCTTTGACCCTCGGGTCTTTTTTAATGTTCTGGGGCATTTCGCTTCTCGGCTCGTTCCAATACAGCCTGATGTGCAAAATCGAGCCCGTCTTTACCGCGCTCTTCTCCGTCTTTTTGTTAAATGAAGTTCTGGGCCTTTATCAGTACATCGGCATGGCTCTCGTCCTCGGCAGCCTTGCCGCGTACCAGATCGTTTGCCAGAAAAGACGAGCTAAGGAAGACCTCTTACTGAGTTAGACCGCGATCGTTTTGCATTGAAACGCAGAGCGTTAAAATGCAAAGCGTGAATCGCCGGTCTCATATGTCTAAGAGTTCTCTTTGATCCAGAGTTGCAGCGCCGTTTTGGGCTGCGCGCCGACCTTCGTCGATACCGCTTGCCCGTTCTTGAACAGCATAAGCGTCGGGATGCTCCGGATGCCGTATTTGCCCGGCGTTAGGGGATTCTCGTCCACGTTGACTTTCGCGATCGTCATCTGCCCTTCAAGCTCGGCCGCGATTTCTTCGAGGATGGGGCCCACCATTTTGCACGGCCCGCACCAATCCGCCCAAAAATCCACAAGGACTGGCTGTACGGCTTTCAGCACTTCGGCTTCAAAGCTTGAATCGGTTATAGCTTTCGTTGCGGCGCCCATGAGAGTC
>CAYUPD010000236.1:0-2181 GCA_964446645.1 uncultured Rhodospirillaceae bacterium | reverse complement strand
CCTGAGCTTCCTCGGATGCAGGCGGCATCAGGAAGGCATCGTACGACTTGCCTTGCCGAGGCATAGACGAAGCTGCGGAAGGCGCTTTTGACTCTGCTTTCTCCAAGACGGGCGCGGCGCACGAGGCGCTCTTTCCGCCGCCCGTTCCGGCACATGTCCACGCCCACGGCCCTTTGCCGTGAACGGCGCTTGCCTTGCCCTTTAGGCATAATTTCCGCTTGGGCTTGGTTTTCGACGCAACGTTATCCGCCTTGCCGCAGACGCCGTCCGACGCCGCGACCGTCGCGCACGAAACTTTCTTCTTCCCTTGCGCGCATGTCCACTTCCACGGGCCCGTGCCGCGCACGAGGCTGGGCTTTCCGCCGACGCACAAATCTGCCATCGGCCTCGCTTCAGCCGGATTTCCCGCCGCTTTGCCGCAGGCGAGCTTGGCTTTCGATGCGGCTTCTTCCTTGGAAACTTGCTGACTTCCGGATGCCGTCGCGGCTTGAGGCGTCGCGGGTTCTCCGCCCAAGGACAGCGTTTTGCAGGACGACGCATTGCCGCTATTATCGGTGCACGTCCACGTCCACGGCCCGTTGCCGGAAACGACTCCGGCTGCGCCGATGCGGCAGAGATTCTTGGACGGCGCTTCGTAAGCCATCGTTTCGGCCGCAAGGCCGCACAATTCGCCCGAGGGCTCGATCTCGCCCGCAGCAGCCGCGACCGCCGCTATCTCGTTGGAGACGCTCTTCTCGTCGCCAGCGTCCAAAACGCCTTCTTCTTCGGCCGAAGAGCCGAACAAGGACGAGCCGAACAGATAGGCAAAGGGATCCTCGAAAAATCCGGGAGTTGAGGATTCTTTTTTCTCGGTGACGGGTTTTGCTTTTTCCGCGACAGGCGCGGCTTTTTCGGCAACGGGTTCAACGGCAGCTTCGACCGCTTGCGCTTGAGGCGCGGCCGTTGCCTCTTTTGCCGTTGCCGCGGGGGCCGAGCAGGATTCGCTTAAATATTGGTTCGAGCCGAGGCACAGCCACGTCCACGGGCCTTCGCCGTCGATTTCGGACGGCGTTCCGGTACGGCACAGGCCGCTCGCCGGGGCCGTTTGGGCCGCGACGCCGTTGGCGGAGCCGCATGTTCCGGCGAATTTTTCCCCGGCTGCCGGCGCTTTTTGCACCGGGGCTTTTTCGACCGCGGCCGGAGGCGGAACGAGCCGTTGCGTTTCTTGCGTCTTGGCGGGCGCGTCTTTCTTCGGCAGGCTTAGGAATTTCTCCGACGATACCGTGGGTTTCGCGGCGGGCGCTTCGGCTTTGGCCTTCGGCTCTGCCGCAGGCTGGCAAGTGTTCGCGACCCATACATCGCTGAGAGAGCCGTCGGGGCAGTTCGTGCGCGTTTCACCTTCGACTTTGCCGACAAAAGACGCGGGATACCCGGCGTCGGCGCAAGTCTTCTCCCACTTCTGGACGCTGGGCGTGCATGCCGCTTCGGTCGCTGTAGGCGCGGAAGAGTCGGTCGTCGGAGGCTGAACTTGCGGCAGAACGACGGACGTTTTTACGGCAGGCGCGGGAATCTTCGCCGTCGCCGAAGAGGGGACTCGCTGAAAAGCGGAGCGCAGGCCTTCCGACATCAACATGCCGCTTGTCGAGGGTAGGGCGGGCGCGAAAGATTGCGGCGCGTCCTTCGGATGCGCGGCAAGGACGTCTTCGAGCGTGATGCTTCCGGCGGCGACGGGCGCGGAGTAATACTGCGGCGCGGCCGAGGCGGGAACCTCGTCGATAAAAACTTCGACCGACGGCGCGGACGTTTTGGCTTGAGCGAAGTCGCTTGTGCCGAGAACAAGAGCCGGGACGATCAGCAGAAGACCGTGGGCTTTTAAAGAAGATCGCAAGGACATGGACGGTGCCGAATCTATATGGAATCAGGAACTTACATTTCTAAACCGCGACCGTTTTAAAGGAAAGCCCTTTTGCTTAGCTTTGGGCTTTTGAAAGATCGAGCGTTTTTAACCTAAAAATTAGGGCCCAAACTCAATGAGGATGTGGGCGATGCGCTGACGAAAATGCGGGTTGGCTAGCCAAAAAATGAAGGGCGTATCGGGTGACAGGGCCGAATTTTTTGGCGACGTCCAAGACACATTTTCGTCGCGCCCGAAGGGTTTGCTTAAGACACTGAAAGACAGCGTCAACATCGCTTGACGTGGGG
>CAYUPD010000235.1:0-2189 GCA_964446645.1 uncultured Rhodospirillaceae bacterium | reverse complement strand
GCCATAGCCGTGGTTTCCCTGTGGTTAAGCGAGTTGAGGTTACAAGGAATTTTCCTAGTGTATTTTTTTGCGTTTGTCAATGGGAAAAATAATTTCGCCGACCGGAGTCATCCCATGATTTTTGAAAAAACAAACACTTAGCCATCCTAAAACCCCTCCGGCCAGAACGTCGGAAAGGAAGTGGGCGTTGACGAAAATGCGGCTCAAGCTCAGCAGAAGGGCATAGGCGAACCATAAAAAGCGGCCGCGAGGGTAGAGAAAAGCCAAGGCAAAGGCGAAGGCGAAAACGGTTGTGGCATGCCCGGAAGGGAAACTTTTCCACGCGGCGTCGGCAAAAGTGAAGGGATCGAAGCCGTAGATGCCGTCGTGAAGCCACAAGGTGGGGCGTGCGCGGCCGACGAGGGGTTTGACGATATTGGCGGCGATGCCGGAGATACCGATTGTGGCGAAAAGAAAAAGAGCGCGGATGCCGATATAGCCGAAGAGATGGCGATAGCGCGCCGGAACGTCGCTGCCGCGCGAAAGGAACGCGCAGAAGATAGTGGCAATGCCGCAGGGCCACAAATACCAGCAGCCGAGGCCGAGGTCTGTGATGCGGCGGAAAAAGGCGATCAGGCCGGGAGCGCCCTCGGGGGAGCCGAGGCCGCGCATGTAGGCCGCGATGGGTTGATCGGCGTAGGCGAACGAAAGAGCCTCGATAAGAACAAAGCCGAGAGTCGCGGCGGCGTAGGCCAAAAGGCGGGTTTTGGGAGAAGAGATGGAAAGTTTCAAAATCATGGCAAGGCGAGGGGAAGGATATAAAGGGTCAAAGAGGCGTGTTTGCCGCGTCCCGAATTAAGGCCGCCGACGGTTCCGGCCTCGACGGGGCTTTGCTTGGCGTTGGCGAAAGCGTCGAGAAATTCTTGCCTGTGAGCCTCGTCCATGACGATGACGCGGCACGGGTTCTGCTTGAGGGCGTCGGCGGCTTCGTCACCCGTCTTGGCCATGAGAGTGTCGGTTCCGGCCATGAAGGCGAGGCTCGGTTCGTGATAGCCGACCGAGACGATCTGGTTTTTGACGCAGCGCCCGGCGTCTAAAGAGGCCTCGACGATGGCGCGCGACATCCAAACGCTTTGCAGGTTCGGGATCGTGAGTCCGAAAGTGGCGAAGAAGAAGACCAATCCGCCGAGCGTAAGAACGACAAGGCTCGCAATCTTGCGTTTAAAGAAGAGGAGAAGAGCAGCGCCTTGGGCGAGGATAAGGACGACGCTCGAGACGATCTGCGGGCCTTCGAACCGCCCGTCGGCGAAAAAGGGCAAAGCCGACGAGACGAAGGCGAACGCCAAGCCGATGATAAGCCACGCGCCGACGATAAGCGCGATGGGAAAGCGGTGCTTGGCCTTCGAGACGGAAGGGAATCCTTCGAGAAGGCACCACGCGGTCAGAAGAGCGATGGCCGGATAGGCGGGCAGAACGTAGTGGAACAATTTGGTCATCGAAAATTCGAAGACGAGCCACATCGGGACGATCCAGCCGAGGCAGAACTTGACGCCGTCGAGGCGGCGGTTTTTCCAAATGTCGGGAACGGCGAAGACGGTAAAGAGGGCGTAGGGGAAGAACACGAGAGGCAGCGCGATCAGATGGGAGCCCGGAGGGATGGAGCCGCGGTTTTGACCTTCCCATAATTTAGCGAGCATGTCGTTTCCGGCGGACTGCTGCAAAAAGGCGCCGTGCGTTTGCTGGTAGATGACGACGAACCACGGCGCGATGAGCGCGAGCGCGTATAAGAAGCCGACAAAGGGCCGGAGGTTTTTAAACCATTTCAGGTTTTTGTCGGTGACCCGGAGCCATAAGAGAACGCCCAGGATCGGCATGAGGATAATAGGCCCCTTAATCAGGACTCCGGCGGCGAACGCCGTCCAGAAGACGAGGGGGGCGGACCATTTTGCGATTTTGCCGAGCGCGGGCCGTATGTAGGCGTAGCCCATGGCGTACATCGCGGCCATGATGCAGCCGAGAAGAGCGGCGTCGGTCTTGGCGAGGCGCGCCTCGACGTTCAGCAAGACGCAACCGGCCATCATGATGGCGGCCAGAAGTCCGGCGGCAGGAGAAAACAAAAGGCTGCCCAAAGCGGCCGTCATCAAAACGGCAACGGACGCGCCGATAAATGACGGCACGCGATAGGTCCAGATTTGGTCGAGATGTTGCGG
>CAYUPD010000234.1:0-2200 GCA_964446645.1 uncultured Rhodospirillaceae bacterium | reverse complement strand
GTCGTAGCCGTTTATGACGAATGAACGCGTTCCGCCCGAGCGCGCAGTTCACCCATCGTAAACTCCGTCGGCGCCGGCATCATGCCGCCAAAGTATGCGTCCTTGTTGCTGTGTATTTGATCGACGGTGCAGCGCGTTGTGTTTAGAATCACGTTCAGCGGATAGGATGACGACCCGTGCATTGAGTCGAACAGGATGCGCGGACCCCGTTCACGGATGGCGTTGGTGTCCAGCACCGCAAGGATGTCGTCGATAAACGGATTGAACGGATTTTTCAGATAGATGACAAGGCCCTCGTTCACCGCCTTTTGCATCGGAACGGAAGACACCCCGTCAAGAACGGCAATTTCACGCTCCAACCGCTCCGTAACCTCGATCGGCGCGTCGCGTCCTTCCTCCACAATGATTTTGATCCCGTTATAAGCAGCCGGATTATGGGATGCGGTGATCTCGATTCCGTAATGCAACGCATTTTGCTTGACGATATGCATGATAAGCGGCGTGGGTACGCTTCGCTTCATAAACCAAACGCTTATACCGTTTGCGGCTAATACTTCCACCATCCACTCAGCCGCCTGTGGAGAAAGGAAACGCCGGTCATAACCGATGGCTACGGGTTTGTCCGCCTTGTCGTCCTTTAAAATGCTGTTTGCAAGCGCTTGTGCGATTAATTGGATGTTTGCCATATAAAAATCTTTGCCGATTTCCGCGCGCCAGCCGCCGGTGCCAAAACGTATCATTCTCGTCCCTTTCTAAATTCATAATCCTGCTCAGCAGATTGCACGCCAAAGCGCGCGTAACATAAAGCCGTGTCGATATCATCATTATAAAAAGAGGGCGATAATTTTTCAACAGTAACAACGATGCGGCCAAATTACTTTGAAAATTCACGACGCGCTTGAACGACATTTCCTTTTATTTATCAATTATTTGTCAATATAATATCAAATTCTTGTAAAGTTCCATCCCAAATGTTATTATGTATACACATTTCAAGGGTATGCGCGTGCATAAAAGTCTATTTTTTGTTTTGGAGGAAAAATCATGAAAAAGGTTACTCGTCTTTTAGCTTTGCTGATGGTTCTCGCCCTGACGATCGGTGCTGTTGCTTGCGCAAAAACCGAAACACCCGCCGCAGTGGAAGATTCCCAGCAGGATGCAGTCGTCGAATCTGCCGCCGAACCGGCCGCTACCGAAAAAGCTCCCGAAGATTATACCGGCAGTCTTGTCGTATACTCTCCGCACGATGCTGATCCTCTGAACGCGGGCGTCGCGTTGTTCCAGGAAACCTATCCGAATATTACGGTCGAAGTCATTGCCGGCGGCACCGGCGAACTTTGCCAGCGCGTTGTCGCAGAATCCGCAAATCCGCAGGGAGACGTTCTCTGGGGCGGCGGCGCGGATACTCTCGCAGCTTACGCCGATTATTTCGCGCCATACGTCTGCGCAAACGATGAATTTATTTCCGAAACCTTCAAGGATGCGAACGATATGTGGGTCGGCGAATCGCCGCTGCCGATGGTATTCATCTATAACAAGACCCTTATCGACGAAGCAAACGTTCCGACCACCTGGGAAGGCCTGGCCGATCCCGCGCTTAAAGGGCAGATCGCCTACGCTTCGCCGGCAAAATCCGGCTCCGCCTATACGCAGCTCTGCACGATGCTGTTCAGTCAGCCGACGCTTGAAGACGGTTGGGCGTTCATCGAACGGTTTATCGCCAACCTCGACGGTAAAATTCAGGAGTCTTCCGGCAATTGCCACAAGCTTGTAGCCGCCGGCGAATATGCCCTTGGCGTAACGATCGAAAAATCCGCCGTTCTCTATGGCGACAACCCGGATATCGGCTATCTCTACCCCGCCTCCGATTCGGCTGTTCCGGACGGTGTTGCGCTCATCAAGGGCTGCCCGAACGAAGAGAACGCCAAGCTGTTTATCGACTTTGTAACAGGTTATGACTGCCAGGTCGCGCAGAACGCAGACTGGGCCCGCCGTCCTGTCCGCAGCGACGTCTCACCGGTCGGCCTGCCCGAACTGAGCACCCTCGATCTGCTGGACTACGATTTCGACTATGCGGCGAACAACAAAGAAGCCATTGTCGAACAATGGAACGATCTGACTGTGGGCTAAAACACCTTTGCATGGCAAGGGGGATATTCCTTGCGAATATCCCCCGCTTTTTGTAGAATAAAGCCGTCCC
>CAYUPD010000233.1:0-2244 GCA_964446645.1 uncultured Rhodospirillaceae bacterium | reverse complement strand
TTCAAAAAGGACTCGTCCAGTTCGTCGTCACCGTGCCCGAAAATTTCGGTCGCGACCTCGTGCGCGGCGACAAGCCTTCCATCCTCATCGAGGCCGACGCCACAGACCCCACCGCCTCGGCCGGGGCTTTTTCTTCCATTTCGGGAGTCGTCGATGCCGTTATCCGCTCGGACCTTTCCGGGCCTCTTGGCTACCTCAAAAACGGGGAGGCTCCCTTCTCGGTCGAAGCCCACAGACTCTACAATCCGGAAGGCTTCTCGCGCTACAACATCGTCCCCGGCCTCATGGGCGTCGTTTTGACCTTCACCGGCATCATGATGACCGCCCTCTCCCTAACCCGCGAGCGCGAGCGCGGCACCATGGAAAACCTTCTGTCCATGCCCGTGCATCCCTTTGAGGTCATGGTCGGCAAAATCGCACCCTACATGATGATCGCTTTCCTCCAATCCGCCATCATCCTTGCCGCCGCCATCTTTCTTTTCTCCGTCCCCGTCCTCGGCAACCTCGGCGTCCTCGCCGCCGCCCTTTTGGCGTTTATTATCTGCAACCTCGCCCTCGGCTTTACCGCCTCGGCCGGGGCCCAGAACCAGATGCAGGCTTTGCAGTTCTCGGTCTTTATGTTCCTCCCTTCCGTCCTCTTGTCGGGCTTTATGTTCCCCTTCCGCGGCATGCCTGAATGGGCCCAAGCCATCGGCTCCGTCCTCCCCGCCACTTACTTTATTCGCATCGTTCGCGCCGTCATGCTGAAGGGCGCAGCCTTTGCCGAAATCTGGCCTCACCTTTGGCCTCTTCTTATCTTCATGGCCGCCTCATCCGTTATTGCCATGCTTCTTTATAGGAGGACTTTAGATTGATGTTGGGGGCCTTCACCTGAGGCCCTCATTCACTCGCTCTGCGCCTCGCCTGTCGCGTGCCGGGCAAAATTTGGCTTTTAAAGAATCCTTTGTTTTACGCGCGACAGGCTTTACGCAACCGCTCGTGACCCGACCGGAGTTCTTCAAGCGCCAGCCAATATACGTTTTTTACTCACTCCGCGGTTGCTATCGCCCGTTTTAAGGATATTATCCTTTTCCATGCTCACCCTCCACGACGGCACCGCCGGTTACAAAAATATCGTCCCTTCGCTGACCGGCTCTTCCTTGCCGCTCAGGGTCAAGTGGATCGACATCTTCGACGGCTCCGCAGACGAGATCATGTTCGTCGAACGCGCCACCGGCTACCACCTCCCTTCGCTCGACGAACTCAACGAAATCGAAACCTCCAGCCGCTTGCGCTTCGAACGCAGCGCTTTCTACCTCAGCTCTCCCGTCGTTTCCCACGTCCCCGCGGGCATGCCTAAGGCCACCCCCGTCGGCATGATTTTAACCCGCGACCTCCTTATCACCATTCGCTTCACCACACTCACCGCCTTCTCGACCTTCGAGGAAGAGTTCTCCCACCCCGCGCCCTCTTTCGCCAGCAGCTCGGGCGCTTTCGCCGGACTCATCGACGCCATCGTCGATCGCGCCGCCGACGTTCTTGAAAGCGTCGGCAACGAGCTCGATCAAATCTCGCAGGACGTTTTTCACGGCAACGGCGACTCGGGCCGCCCAGCACGCACCACCGCAGGCCTTAAGGATACCTTGCGCCATATCGGCTATGACGGCGACCTCTCGTCCAAAATCCGCGACAGCCTTCTCGGCATCGGCCGCATCCTCTCTTACGTCTCCGGCACCAAATCCGAATGGTTCTCGGCCGAGCTTAAGGCTCATCTCGACATGCAACACCGCGATATCTCGTCGCTTTCCGACTACAACGTCTATCTCGCCAATAAGGTCCAGCTCCTCCTCGACGCCACCATCGGCCTCATCAGCATCGAACAAAACAACATCATCAAGGCCATGACCGTCGTCTCCGTCATCGGCGTCCCTCCCACCCTCGTCGCCAGCATGTACGGCATGAACTTCCATCACATGCCAGAGCTCGACTGGACGTTCGGGTATCCTTTTTCGCTTATTCTCATCCTCTTAAGCGCCATCGGCCCTTATATCTGGTTTAAAATCCGCGGCTGGCTATAATCTCCCCCTCTGACCAAAGGAGCCTTCCATGCCCTACCAAGAACCCTCTGCCGACCTTTCTCCCGAAACCCGCGACATGCATCGCGCCCTCGAATCCCTCAAAGAAGAAATCGAGGCCGTCGACTCGTACCATCAGCGAATCGACGACGCTCAGGACAACGAGCTGAAGGCTCTTTTGGCCCATAAC
>CAYUPD010000232.1:0-2249 GCA_964446645.1 uncultured Rhodospirillaceae bacterium | reverse complement strand
AAGCCCGCCTACATCGTCGATCAACCCGCCTTTCTCAACGCCGCCGTCATCGGCTCGACAACGCTTGAGCCTCTCCCCTTCCTTTGGGCTGTAAAGAATCTCGAAAGAGACATTGGCCGCACGCCAACGTTCCGTTATGGCCCTCGTGTCATCGATATCGATATCGTATTCTACGACGACCTTGTTCTCGAAACGCCGGAACTAACCCTTCCTCATGCGCGTTTGCACGAGCGCGATTTCGTTTTGCATCCTCTTGCCGACATCGCCCCGACGTGGAAACACGCCAAAACCGGAAAAACCGTCGCCGACATGTTGTCCTTACTGCCCGACACCACCCTTTCTTGCCTTGGGCCTCTTTTGCCATGAGCCCTCCCCTTATCATGGGCATTATCAATGTCACGCCGGATTCTTTCTCCGGCGACGGCCTTTTATTTGGCCCCGATTACGTTGACCGCGCCGTCGCCCGCGCGGGACGACTGATACGGCACGGCGCGGATATTCTCGACATAGGCGGCGAAAGCTCGCGTCCCGGCGCAGCCCCCGTCGCGGCTGACGAAGAAATCCGCCGCGTCGTTCCCGTCGTCGAGGCCATAAAAAACAAGCTCGGCTCCGTGCGGCTTTCGGTCGATACCGTCAAAGCAAGCGTCGCCGAAGAAGCCCTGAAAGCCGGGGCCGAAATCGTCAACGACGTTTCGGCTCTTGGCGACGCAAAAATGGGAGCTGTTGTCGCGCGTTACGACGCGCAGATCGTCCTGATGCACAACCGCGCCGATACGGCAGCCGTAACCCGCGACCGGCGCATCGGCGGCCAATATGACGCGCCAACATACGGGGATTTTATCGCCGATATCGCCCGCGCGCTTCAAGCCCGCGCCGACATTGCTTTAAACGAAGGCATCGCCAAAGATAAAATCATCCTCGACCCCGGCCTCGGCTTCGGAAAAACGCCGGAACAAAATATGGCGCTCATTGCACAACTCGAAAAAATAAAAGTGATCGGATTCCCCGTCCTTGTCGGCCCGTCTCGAAAATCTTTCATCGGGCGCGTTCTCGACATGGCCGTCGAAGAAAGAGTCGAAGGCACCGCCGCGTGCGTCGCCGTTTCCGTTTTTAAAGGCGCCGATATCGTACGCGTGCATGACGTTAAATTCATGGCGCGCGTCGCCCAAATGTCCGCCGCTCTTAAAAAATCCGAGTCTCTCTAAAATATATCGCGCCGTATTTTGCCGAGAGATGTTTACGCTTTGTTAACGTTCGGCTCATGCTTTTGTTGCCTTCCGCTCTCCTCTTTGTCATAACGAACTCTCTCTCGAATCGTTGTGAGTCGATCTGAAAGGTTTTTGGTTTGCTCGAAGAAATCGACACCCTTTATCGAGGCTTGGTTTTGGGGCTTGTTATCGCCGCACCCGTCGGTCCCGTGGGGCTTTTGTGCATACGGCGCACTCTCCAAAAAGGCGTCGTTTCCGGCATGGCGACGGGTTTCGGCTCGGCGATTATCGATGCGTTTTTCGGCTCTTTGGCCGTCTTGGGCGTCAGCGCCATCCTCGACTTTATCCACATGCACGAAGCCTCAATCCGTATCGTCGGGGGGCTTATCGTTTTGGCCACGGCTTGGCACACTTGGTTCGATCACCCCAAGCCGCCCCATCAGCCTCAATTCGTCACTAAAGTTCTCGATATGACCGAGGAGAAAAAGAAAAGCGGTTCGGTTATGGGCGCCGTTCGCGCCCTCTTTAGCGGCATGATTATCACTCTGACAAATCCATTGACGCTTTTCGGCACGCTGGCTCTTGTCGCAACGTTCGGCGCTGTCACGAAGAAACTTGAGGCGGGCGTTCTGATCGGCGGCATTTTGGCTGGTTCCGCTCTTTGGTGGTTTATGCTCTCGGGCGGCATCGGTCTTTTGCGCCATCATTTTACCGAAAAACGCATCATCAAGGTCAACCGCTTTACGGCTATCGCCTTGGCCGTTTTAGCTGCATGGGCTTTTGTTAGCGGCATCCAAGGCTTGTTAGTCTAAGCCCTTTTTTCTAATTTTGTTGTGCCCACGCATTGAAACGGGGCGCTTTGCCGTTTGCTTAGGCTCCCAGCCGGCCTTTATCCTTTTAACGGCTTCTTCCTGTCCACATTCGATCAGCCCGTCTTCGGCCCAAGCCGCATCCAAAATTTTCTTTTGGAGTCTCGTGTTTTTGCCCTCGATAATTTCCGCAAAATCTTTGGCGCCGACTTTGCGCGCCATCCACCAAATG
>CAYUPD010000231.1:0-2249 GCA_964446645.1 uncultured Rhodospirillaceae bacterium | reverse complement strand
TTGTTAATAAAGCTTACCATTGATTAAAACCTGTGTTAGAGTATGCTTAACAAATCGTGAAGCCATAAAACAGTTGAGGGGCTAGCTATGCGCGTTCTGCTTGTCGAGGACGATACCTCGGTTGCGAAAAGCATTGAGTTGATGCTGCAGGCCGAAGGATTCATCGTAGACACGACCGATCTGGGCGAAGATGGGTTGGAAATCGGGAAAATTTACGATTACGACATCATCATACTCGATCTTATGCTTCCGGATATCGATGGGTACGAGGTCTTGCGTCGTCTGCGCGCCGCGCGGGTGACGACTCCGATCCTTATCCTGTCCGGGCTTTCGGAACTCGACAACAAGATCAAGGGGCTTGGGTTTGGCGCGGACGATTATTTAACGAAGCCGTTCGACCGCCGCGAGCTGGTTGCGCGCATTCATGCGATTATCCGCCGGAGCAAGGGACATTCGGACAGCGTCATCCGGACGGGCAAGCTGATCGTCAATTTGGATACCCGCACGGTCGAGGTGGACGGTTCGCCGCTGCACCTGACGGGCAAGGAATACGGGATTCTCGAATTGCTTTCGCTGCGCAAGGGAACGACTTTAACCAAAGAGATGTTTTTGAACCACCTGTACGGCGGGATGGACGAGCCCGAGCTCAAGATCATCGACGTGTTCGTCTGCAAATTGAGAAAGAAGCTGGCGCAAGCGGCGGGCGGAGACAACTACATCGAGACGGTGTGGGGCCGAGGGTACGTGCTGCGCGATCCGCAGGGCGAACAGGCCGCCGCGCACAGTGCCGCCGCCGCGAAAGCGTAAGTTTTTTGAAAGTTTTTTGAGGTCGGCGGTTGTTTTAACGATTCAACCGAACGGTTTTCTTTGCTTTCCTCCGCGCATAAACCGCCGGACGCAGCATAGATATAGAATCTATGTCTATATTTTTTCAATGAGACAAGCTTGAGGCGAAAGTTGCCTTTTTTCTCGCCTTTCGAACGTTCCAAAACCGCGGCACAATAAAACTCTTGCGCATAACCCGCTCGGGCGGAGGGAATGCAAGAAGCGAGGAGCGCAGGACCGCAGCGTACTTTAAAGGTACGTGAGGATCCGAGCACCGCAGCGACGCCGCAGTCACCCGTCCGAGTCGGCGTTATGCGCAAGAGGGCTTCTTTTCTTCTGACTCTCCGAGCGTAGCTGCCCACACGCAGCCATGATGTCTCGTCCGCGAGGCGTTCGCACGGGGCTCGCGTAGCCCGCCGCGTTTACATAGTCGCCGAATTTCTGGATCACGTCGTCGTCCGAGCATTCATAGGGCGAGCCGGGCCACGGATTGAACGGGATGAGATTGATCTTGGCCGGAATGCCCCTGAGCAACTTCACGAGCTGCTTGGCGTCGGCCATGCTGTCGTTGACGCCCTTGAGCATCACGTACTCGAACGTGATGCGGCGCGAATTGCGCGAGGCCGGATACTCGCGGCACGCCTTAAGAAGCTCTTTAATCGGATATTTGCGGTTGATCGGCACAAGCTCGTCGCGCAGTTCGTCGGTCACGGCGTGCAGGCTGATCGCCAGATTGACGCCGAGTTCATCGCCGCAACGCTTGATCATCGGCACGACGCCCGAAGTCGATAACGTGATGCGCCGTTTGCCGATGCCGAAGCCCTCGCCGTGCATGAGGATGCGCAAGGCCTTGGCGACGTTATCGAAATTGTACAAAGGCTCGCCCATGCCCATGACGACGATGTTGGTCAAAAGCCCTTCGGGGCCGGGCGCGCCGTCTTTTTTCGGAACGGGCTTGCGCGGCCAGTCCTTAAGCTCGTCGCGGGCCAGAAGAGCCTGCCCGACGATTTCGGAAACGTCGAGGTCGCGAACGAGTTTTTGCGTGCCCGTATGGCAGAAGCGGCAGCCCATGGGACACCCGATCTGCGAGGACATGCATAACGTGCCGCGGTCTTCTTCGGGAATAAAGACGCACTCGACCTCGTTGCCGTCGGCGAATTGGACGAGCCATTTTTGCGTGCCGTCTTTCGACTTCTGCCGGACCGAGACGCGGGGCCGGTCGAGCGCAAACTTTTCGGCCAACATATCGCGGGCGGGTTTGGAAAGCGCCGTCATCGAGGCGAAGTCGCGCGCGCCCATGCAGTAAATCTGCGACCATATCTGCTTGGCGCGGTATTTTTCGAGGCCTTGGGCTAAAAGCGCCGCCTCCAGCTCCCCAAAATCGAGGCCGATGAGATTTGTTTTCATAACGTCCGTTGTTATTT
>CAYUPD010000230.1:0-2252 GCA_964446645.1 uncultured Rhodospirillaceae bacterium | reverse complement strand
CCGGCAAGGTTGATACGCTGGAAGGGCTGAAGGAGAACGTGATCGTGGGCCGCCTGATACCGGCGGGGACAGGGGCGGTGGTGAGCCGCCTGCGGCAGATCGCCGCGTCGCGGGACCTCGAGGCTGACAGGCTGGACGCCGAGAAGGCGGAAGCGGCAGCGTTGGCGGCCGAGCAGCAAGCTCAGGCCGAGCAACCCTCTGAAGCCTAATAGGTTGATTTTTATAACAAAACCCCGCCAAGCGATTGGCGGGGTTTCTTTTATCGGAATGCAACTAATAGAGCTGTGTTACAATGCTTTCATATAGAAGAACGGGTATTTTATAAGAAAGGCGAGATTCATATGACTCATACAACCGGAAATTCAGGAATGATCGCATTTATCGGAGCGCCGCACAGGATGAGAGAGGCCGCTCGCCGGGCCGCGATGACCCGTGCCGAACGTTTGACCGAAGACGTGAGAGATATTCCGCATCGTGTCCGGGCGGCAAAGGATTTTGCGGCAGCCGCGATCATAACGACGGTTGCCAGAGGTGCTTTGGTCGCGCTTAACGCCGTTGATCGCGTCGCCGGAAAAGTTACCCAAGCGCTCCGTAAGGCTCCGTCTCTCAATTTGCCGTAGTTTTTTGACGATTCGCAAAATCCCCGCCGGATTGCGCATTCGGCGGGGTTTTTTTACGCAATAACGGCGCTTGGGGAGGCCTCGGATATATGCTAGAAGAAGAGCATAGTCCGCCCCACCCTTTTTTAGGGGGGGCTTTATGGATCGCGTATTTCCGCTTTTGGAAATCCTTTTATGAGTCGGCTTATTTTGCCGTTGGTGTTAAACATGACCTTCATGACTGCGAGCGACGACATTAAAATAGAGAAGCCGTTTCGGGACATGTCCGTGAGCCAAGCGCATCTTTATTGGCTTTATTGGAACAATAAAAAGAAAATCACGTCGGCGATTGCGGAGGCCTATCCGAGCAACACGTCCGCCGACAATAAGGAGAAGGCACGCGAGATCATCGCCGCCATATATGACGGCGCAACGTACTACTATTCGGTTGAAGAGGGCTTGCGCGTCATGGGGCCTACGTATTATGCGGCCGTTTTTTCCTCGGTGGCGGCCGGGCTCGCGTTATTCTCTTTTCTGGCTCATCCGAGCGAAGGCGCGATGTATGCCGTGGGGACGGTACTTTGCATAATTGCCGCAGTGCCGTTCTTTGTGCGAAAGCCTTTGATCGATAGGGATTCAGACCGTCCGTATCTTGAGAAGCTGTTTTCCGTTCCGTCAGCCGATCACCGGAACAAGGCCATTTGCGATTCCGCCCAAAGAGCGATAGATAAATATATTCAGAACTGCCGCATCAAAGCCTATCAACGCACGCCCGATATCTGATGACACGCACCTTTAACGAATGCGCCCTCGTTTCGTATGCGACCAAGCCCTCGCGGTCGCGGGGCCGCCTGATCGCCGAGCCGGACAGTCCGTCGCGCACGCCGTTTCAGCGCGACAGGGACCGGATTGTACATTCCGGGGCGTTTCGCAAGATGCGGAACAAGACGCAGGTATTTGTCGAAAGCGAAGGCGATTTTTACCGCACGCGGCTGACGCACTCGCTCGAAGTGGCGCAGATCGCGCGGTCGATAAGCCGCGCGCTAGGGTTGGACGAGGATTTGACCGAGACGATCGCGCTGGCGCACGACATCGGGCACACGTGCTTCGGGCACGCGGGCGAGGACGGGCTCAATGAAGCGATGAAGCTTTTCGGCGGGTTCAACCACAACGAGCAGACGTTCCGGATACTGACGAAGCTCGAGAACCGCTATGCGCGGTTCGATGGGCTTAATTTGACGTGGGAGACGCTCGAAGGCATCGTGAAGCACAACGGGCCGGTCAGTCCGCAAGCGAAGCTGCCGACGATCCGCGCGTTTAACGAGCGTTTGGATTTAGAGCTGGAGAGTTACGCAGGGTTGGAGGCGCAAGTCGCGGCGCTGTCGGACGATATCGCGTACAACACGCACGACGCCGACGACGGATTCCGCGCGGGGCTGTTTACGCTCGACGAGCTTAGCGAACTTCCGTTGTTCGGCGACGCGGTCAGGAAGGCGCGGAATCTGTATCCCGACGCGGAAAAGACGCGGCTTTGGTATATGTTGGTTTGTCACATGGCTACACTCGCACAACGCGGAACTGCTGGGGCTATGACAGGCGCGACGGAAGGAAGCGTTTCTATTAGCTTTTCCTCTCCGCAATACGGAAAAGAAA
>CAYUPD010000229.1:0-2266 GCA_964446645.1 uncultured Rhodospirillaceae bacterium | reverse complement strand
AAAGTAGCCTTCGACGTAGCGCTTGTGGTCTTTCCAGAGCGTGCGCATCATGCCCGGCCAGCTTCCGTCGATGCAAAGCCTGCCTTCGCAGGCGCCTTCAAGAACGGTGCCGTCCATATCGACGACGACGGGTTTGACTCCGAAAAACGGCTTTGTCGCCGAACCCGGTTTAAGGGGAACCGCGCCGACGAGAGGCGCAATCATGTGTCCGCCCGTTTCCGTCTGCCACCACGTGTCGGCAATGGGGCAACGTTCGTCGCCGACGATGTCATGATACCACAACCACGCTTGGGGATTGATCGGTTCGCCGACGGTGGCGAGCATGCGCAAAGTTTTGCGGTTGGTTTGCTTTACCCAATCGTCTCCTTCGCGCATGAGGGCGCGGATGGCGGTGGGAGCGGTGTAGAAAATGCTGACTTTATGCTTGTCGATGACCTGCCAGTAGCGCGAAGGATCGGGATAATGAGGCACGCCCTCAAACATGAGAGTCGTCGCGCCGTTGGCGAGGGGGCCGTAAACGACGTACGAGTGGCCCGTGACCCAGCCGATATCGGCCGTGCACCAGTAAATGTCGCCGTCGTGATAATCGAGGATCCACTTGTGGGTAATGGCGGCGTACAAAAGATAGCCGCCTGAAGTGTGAACGACTCCCTTGGGCTTGCCGGTCGATCCCGACGTGAAAAGGATAAAGAGAGGGTCTTCCGCGTTCATCTCGGCGGCGGGGCACTTGTCCGAGACTTCCTTGACCTCGTCGTGGAGCCAAAGGTCGCGGCCTTTCTGCCACGATACGGCGTTGCCCGTGCGCTTGACGACCAAAACTTTCTTGACGTTCGGGCATCCGGTCAGGGCTTCGTCCACGTTGGATTTGAGGCGGAAGTGGCGTCCGTCGCGCATGCTCTCGTCGGCGGTGACGACGATTTTGGCGTCGCAGCCGAGGATGCGGTCGCGCAGGCTGTTGGGAGAGAATCCGGCGAAGACGACCGAATGAATGGCGCCGATGCGCGCGCAGGCCAGCATGGCGTAGGCGGCCTCGGGGATCATGGGGAGGTAAATGACGACGCAGTCGCCCTTCTTAATGCCGCGACGTTTCAGGACGTTGGCAAACCGGCAAACTTTTTTGTGAAGCTCTTTATAGGTGATGGCCTTGGCTTTTTCGTGCGGATCGTCCGGTTCCCAAAGGATGGCCGTCTGGTTGGCGCGCTTGGGGAGGTGGCGATCGACGCAGTTGGCGCACACATTAAGCGTGCCGTCCTCAAACCATTTGACGCGAACGTTGCCCGAGAAGTTGCCGCTTTTGACTTTTTTGTAAGGCTTGATCCAATCGAGCATCTTGCCTTGTTCGCCCCAGAAGGTTTTTGGGTCGTCGATGGATTGCTTGTACAAAGCATTGTACGTTTTTTCGTCGATCCAGTGGGACGGCGAAATGGTTTCGGAAACGGGAAACGCATCCATAACAAACACCAAGCGAAGAATGATTGGAATTCTCGGACATTATCACATCCGGAGCGTTCTTTCCCCGAAATTCAATGCCGCAGTGCGGTATAAGTTTGCAGTGCAGCAATTTTCCGAAAAACTTTTTTAGAGCGGAATTTTTTAACATTGAATCAGGAATACTGAAAAATTCCGCTCTCATTAGATATGAGACCAGCGATTCACGCTTCGCTTTGAAGCTTTTATGCTTCAAAGCGAAACGATTGCGGTCTTTTATATTTTAAGACCAGCGATTCACGCTTCGCTTTGAAGCTTTTACGCTTCAAAGCGAAACGATCGCGGTCTTTTATATTTTAAGACCGGCGATTCACGCTTCGCTTTGAAGCTTTTACGCTTCAAAGCGAAACGATCGCGGTCTAGGGAAATAATTTACGTGCGCGCGGGCGCAAGAAAAAAACGTTCGACGAGCGCGCGTGCGGCGCGGCCGCGATGACTGATAGTATTTTTTTGTTCGTCATCCATCTCGGCAAAAGTCGTGCCATATCCGTCCGGAATAAAAATCGGATCGTAACCGTGGCCGTTTTTGCCCCGAGGTTCGGGCGCGAGCGTGCCGTCGATGCGGCCTTCGACGCATTCGCAAGGACCGCCGGGCAAACATAAAGCGAGGACGCATATAAAATAAGCCGAGCGATCTTTCGCATCGCCGAGTTCGATTTGGATTTTGCGCATGGCGGCGGCGAAATCGTTTTTAGGCTCGGCCCATCGTGCGGAGAAGATGCCGGGTTGCCCATGAAGGGCATTGATGCAAAGGCCGCTATCGTCGGCGAGGGCGGGG
>CAYUPD010000228.1:0-2270 GCA_964446645.1 uncultured Rhodospirillaceae bacterium | reverse complement strand
AGGTGCCACGGATCGACGACGACGCCGTTACCGATGACGGAAAATTTATTTTTGCGAACGATGCCGGAAGGAAGGAGCCTGAGTTTATAGGTAACGCCGTCGATGACGAGGGTATGACCGGCGTTATGGCCGCCCTGAAAGCGCACGACGATATCGGCGCGATAGGAGAGCCAATCGACGATTTTCCCTTTGCCTTCATCGCCCCACTGGGCGCCAACGACGACGACGTTTTTCATTTGATCCTTGCCTAACCCTAACGGGCGATCCCTTTATCGCTGCGGGGCAAGGCTCCCGCGAAGCGCTGATTCTCCAGACCGCGATCGTTTTGCCTTGAAACGCAAAGCGTCGAAAGGCAAAGCGTGAATCGCCGGTCTACCGAACAAATCGCCTTGCAGTCTTTTTTAGCGAAAAAGGCTGGGGAAGAAAAGGGTAAAAATGAAGCATTTCAAGGCGCCGGAACGAAGGAGGAAAAGCATAAAAGTCTTTCTCTACAAACACACATGCATTATCCTGAGCGGGTTTTCAAAGGCCTGTTTGAAAGGAAAGAAATATGAAGAACGATTATTATAAAAAGGCATTTCCGTTTCAAGCTCTCGACACTTTCGACTTTCGTTCGTTTTGCATCGATTACGGAGCCAGAGGTTCGGGCGGCTCTTTGATTTTCGGCTCAATCGGAAGCGGTCGTTTTCCGAACATCTGTTTTTACCAGCCTCCCAAAGCGCGAACGACCCTCATCCAGCTTCCCCTATCCCAAAACATGCAATCCGGTCTTGAGGCGCATTTCTGCATGGCGGTCGGAAAAGCGGCGGGGGCCGAAATCGGAGCCTATTTTTCGCTGGGGCGCGCCTATGCGAAAATGTCCTACGAGGATATCGTCTCCGACTGGAAGCTTCTCCCGCAAAAAACCCTGACGGAACTCGAAAACAAATTCGACGCCGAAAAGCTGTCTCTTAACGCACCCACGGCAAGCCGTGAGGCGCGCTTCGCGGTTGAAATGCCGAAAGCCATCGGCGGGATAGAAGGCTATTTTGTCCTGACGCAGAATCGTTATTTCCCTAAGGAGCTATGCGCCGTCGCGGTTCCATACGAGAAAAACGAAGAACCGAAGACGTTTAACACGAAGGTCTACAAAGATTCCTGCGACGAGGTCTACGTGTATTTCGGAAAGACGAACCAGTTCTACGCGCGCGGCGTTATTAGAGGCGTTCACATCACCATCGACGGGGAAACGGCGCGCGAGTTAAGCCGGAAAGAGACGGGAGCGCTGATCGAAAACTACCGCGTGCCCGGAGTTTTCGACGTGCCACCTCAGGTCCGGCCGCTGCTTACAGCTTTATCGGCTCCGTCACCGGCTTAAAGGGAAGATTGTGAGAGATTTTTTTTCGCGGTTTCGGAATCGGATTCCGAAGCTCTTTCCTCTTTCCACTCGAACCGCACGCGGTTTTGAATGCCGGTCAGAAGGTCGTAGGCGGAGCGGTCGCAATAAGCGGCGAGTTCTTCGACGGGCAAGCCCTCGCCCCAAAGAGTGACCTTGTCGCCGACGGCAACCGAAGAGCAGCCGCGCATATCGACGGCGGCCATATCCATGGCGATGCGGCCGATGACGGGGCAGCGCGCGCCGTTGACGAGGACTTTTGCGCCGTCTCTGACGAGGCGCGGATAGCCGTCGCCGTAGCCGACGGAAGCGATGCCGACGGGCATATCTTCGGGGCAAATGTAGTCCGAGCCGTAGCCGACGCCTTCGCCGCGCTTGAATTTCTGGATGGCGATGAGTTCGGTTTTAAAAGTCATGACGGGTTTCAGCCTCAGGTCTTCCGCCGATTTTCCCGTCAGAGGCGACGCGCCGTAGAGGGCGATGCCCGGGCGGACCCAATCGTAATGCAGGTCCGGAAAAGCGAAGATTCCGGCGGAGTTGCAAAGGCTTTTGGGCCCGTCGTGTTTTTCGGCGAATTTTCTGAAGGCGTCGATTTGCCTGACGTTCATCGGATGGTTGGGCACGTCGGCGTTGGCGAAGTGAGACACGATGCCGACGGGCTGAACGACCGAGGGAGATTTTTGCAAAACCGCCATAGCGTCTTCGGCCGCTTCCGGAGAAAAGCCGAGCCGGCCCATGCCGGTATTGAGTTTAAGCCAAGCGTTTATTTTTGAGGGGAGCGTTGCCTGCTCAAGCCATTCGAGCTGGTGGCGGCTATGGAAAACGACGGAGAATCCCTGCTCGGAGGCAATAAGCAGCTCGCCGGGATCGAAAACGCCCTCAATGAGGGTAATAG
>CAYUPD010000227.1:0-2296 GCA_964446645.1 uncultured Rhodospirillaceae bacterium | reverse complement strand
ATTTCAGTGGAGACATGGTCATTCGGTGAGTCTATTCAGCAACACCCTTGAGTGGTTGTTTTCCCAATATTTGATTCGCCTGATCCTCCCAAGGAAGGAGAGGAAGAGCATAAAGGTCTTGAAGTGTTGTATATTTCGGCTGCCTGTTCTCCAAGATCGCTTCGACGACAGCGGGAGCCAAAAGAGTGAGAGATATTTGCCGGGAGACGTAGTCCTCGTTTATCTTCTCCCGGCGAGCAAAGTCCCTTACGCCATCGTATTTTCCGGCCTCAATCTCTCGCCGCCATCGGTGGGCACGGACAAGGGCTTTTTGCATCGTTTGCAACTGCGGCGTTTTGCCTTCCACCGGGGTCGTGGCTCCGTTTGGCGCGATGAGGTATTTTCTGCCTGCGCGGCGGTTCGGCCTAAGCGGCAAATGGACGACGATCGTTTCCATCTTGAGCCTCCTGCGCCCATTCGGTCAGGGCGTTTTTCTTGAGATGCAATTTCACGCCGTCTTCCGCTACTTCGATGCGGTCGAGAATCTGCCCGAGCAGCTTGCGCTGTTCCGCCGCGAAAAGCTGGTCCCAGAGAGCCTCGAAATTACCGAGCTCGGTTCTGGCCAGACGTTCGCGCTCGGCCTTCGTCGCGCAAGACAGGCCGCTTGTTTCTCCGCTGAGGCATTGCGCAACGGTCGCGATCAATTCCGGCGCCTTGAACGCGGCCTTGATTTGATAGAGGACCGCGCTTTCCAATTCCTGCGCCGGGATCGAGCGGATTGCGCAGGCTTCGCTTCCGTTTCTGAGCGACTTGACGCAAACGTAATAGCGATATGAAACGCCGCGCGCGCGAACCGTGGTGGAGGACGGCGTCATGGCCGACCCGCAGCAGCCGCACCACACGAGGCCCCTCAGAAGAGAGGGCTGCCTCGCGCGATTGATGTTGCTTCGCGTTTGTGGCGCGAGCGAAAGCACGCGGTGCGCCTTTTCCCAAAGAGGCGGATCGATGATCGCCGAATGTTCGCCGGGGTAGGATTTGCCTTTGTGGACGGCTTCGCCCAGATAAACCCGATTGTGCAAGATCCGGTAAATGTACTGTTTGTCGAGAGGCTTCCCCTCGTGGCGACGACCGCTTTGCGTCGTCCACGCTTTCTTCGTGTATCCGGCGGCGTTCAATTGCCTGATTATTCCGATGCAGGATTCCGACCGCACGAACGACTCGAAAATCTCGCGCACGAGAGGAGCCTCCAACGGATTCACAACCAGTTTTCTGTTTACGACATCGTAGCCCAACGGCGGACATCCGCCCATCCACATGCCTTTCTTGCGGCTCGCGGCGAATTTGTCGCGGATGCGCTCGCCGATCACTTCGCGTTCGAACTGCGCGAACGACAGAAGGATGTTGAGCATCAGCCGACCCATCGATGTGGTTGTATTGAAAGCTTGGGTGATGCTGACGAACGTCACCTTATGACGGTCGAACACCTCGACGATTTTCACGAAATCCATGAGGGAGCGCGACAGGCGGTCGATTTTATAAACGACCACGATGTCGATTTGGCCGCGTTCGATGTCTTCCATCAGTTTTTTGAGCGCGGGCCGCTCCAGCGTGCCGCCCGAAAAGCCGCCATCGTCGTAGCTGGCAGGCAAAGAAGTCCATCCCTCGGCTTTTTGGCTCAAGACATAGGCCTCGCAAGCCTCGCGCTGGGCATCGAGACTGTTGAATTCCATCTCGAGGCCTTCTTCAGAGGATTTGCGGGTGTAAATGGCGCAACGGACGCGGGGGGTGACAGGCTGTTTCATGCGGCCTCTGCGTCGTCGCCGACCGGTTCGGGTCGTTTTGATCGAAGGCCGAAAAAGGCGGGGCCATTCCAATGCGTGCCGGTGATCCGTCGCGCGATAGCCGTCAGCGAGTTCCATTTCCGGCCCGAGAACTCGAAGCCGTCCGGCAATATGACCACCTCGTGCCGCTCGCCGCGCCATTCGCGCACAAGCCGCGTTCCGGCGATGGGCATTTTCACCGGCGCGAGTTTTCTTCTCCGCTTTTGTCCCTTGGCTTCGGCCACGAGATCGTTCAACCGGCGCTCGCTTTTTACGGACAAGCCGCCGTAGGTCAGTTCCTGAATGCGGTAGGCCAGAGCACGGGCCATGAAGCCCCGGCGGTAGGGCGGCGGTTCGGCCTGATAATAGTCTCGCCAAAGCTGCTTAAGCTCGGCAAAGGACTTGTCCTGCAACTCCTTGATTTGGCGCATAATCGGCGTCATGGCGGACTCTCTTCCGTTGTTCTCTCGTCTCCCGCACACACGCTTCCTTCCGCC
>CAYUPD010000226.1:0-2313 GCA_964446645.1 uncultured Rhodospirillaceae bacterium | reverse complement strand
AGGAGAAGCTGGCAAGCTTCCTCGATCGGCTCGAATATCAGACGCTCGATGCCTCGAATGTCGACGGCTTCGGAGCACTTGCGGAAAAGCTGGGCGATACTTCGTGTGGGCTGTCGATCTTCCTCTCGACCGCGCCGTTCCTGTTCGAACCGACTATCGAAGGCTTGAAGCGGGCAGGGCTGGCCCATGTCAACGTGCGCATCGGCCTAGAAAAGCCGCTGGGCAACGATCTCGAGGTGGTCGCCGAGCGCGTGATCAACGATTTTCGCAACGCGCCGGTGATCGTGGATAATTCGCCGTTGCATATTACGGTTTCGGCGGGAGGCGTGCGGATGCCGACGGTGGCGAAGAACGCGAACGAAGCGATGATCTTCGCCGAGCAAGCGCTGCACATGGCGCGGCAGAGGGGCCTCAACACGTTCATCGAATACATCGACAGCCCCGAGCGCGTGCAGGAAAACCGGCAGTTGCTCGAGCTTAGCGAGAAGATCAAGCGGACGTTTAAAAACAACGGGTTTCGGCTTGCATATCAGCCGATTGTAGAGGCGACATCGGGTCTGCCGGTCTGTTACGAAGTGCTTGTGCGCATGTTCGACGAGAACAACCAGCCGATATCGGCGGCGTTATTCGTGCCGCTGATTGAGCAACTTGGCCTCGCGGTCGAACTGGACCGGCTGGTGCTGGCGATGGCGATCCGGGACATGGACGCGGTGCCGTCGTTAAGCCTTGCGGTGAACGTATCTGGGTTTACGGCGTCGCAGTCGGACTGGCCTGATTTTGTGAGGCAGTTTCTGGAAGGAAGGCCGGACGTAGCGAAGCGGCTGATTATCGAGATCACCGAGACGGCGGTTCTGGTGGACGTGAACGAGACGAAGCGGCTTGTGCGGACGCTGAACGAATTGGGAGCGCGTGTATCGCTGGACGATTTCGGAGCGGGCTCGACGTCGATCCGGTATTTGCGCGAGCTGGGGCTGTCGATCATGAAGATCGACAAAGAACTTCTTACGGACCTTCTGACAAACCGCGAACAGCAACATCTCGTGTCGATATTGATTGAGCTGGCACACGGATTGGGCATCAAAACCGTGGCCGAGGGAATCGAGACGCCGGAAGTCGCCGCCTGGTTACGGAAGACGAAGGTCGATTACATGCAAGGCTATCTTTTCGGGAAGCCATCGCTCGAGCGACCGAATCCGGACAAAAAATAATTAGTCTTTTTTGAGATCGCGGGCGACTTCGGGGGTCAGAAGAAGCTCTTCGATTCGGTTGGCGGCTTCGAAGCTTTCGTCGGCGACGAATTTGAGCGTGGGCACGCGGCGCAAAGAGACGGCCTTGCCGACGGCATAGCGGAAGAAACCGACGGCGGCGTTCATGGCGCGAACGGTTTCGGCCACCCTCTTGCCGCCCAAAGGCATGATGTAAGCGGTGGCGTTTTCGAGATCGGGGCTGATTTTGACTTCCGTGACGGTAACGAGAGGGGCCTTGGCTCCATCGGGCCAAGGAACGTCGCCCCGCATAAGAACGTCCGCAAGAGCGTGGCGGATTTCCTCGCCGACGCGAAGCTGTCTTTGTGTACGCATAAAAACCAACCTAACTTAAAAAATCCTGACGAAAAAGCCTCGCCTCAAGCCGCGCCCCATCAAGGCAATCGCGGCGTAAGGTTTTTCCAAAGTTTATGGCTGCGAAGGACGGCAGGCAATGCCTGAGGGTCCTTTGCAAAATAGCGCGCCCCGGCCTCCATAAGGTCGCGGGCCGCCGCATCGCCGTCCCATAGCGCGGCGATGACGACATAGCCGGAACCGGCGGCAGCAGCAACATCTTTCGGCGTTCCGCCGACAAACAGGGTATTTGACGGATCGACGCCCTTATTTGTGTCGGGCGTTCGGAAAAGATCATCCCTGGCGCCACAAATCTTATTGAAAAAAGGAGAAAGCCCTGCGCGCGCCGCTATGGCGGCGATATCCTCGGCGGGCCTTTCGGAAACAAGATACAAATTCTTTTTCGAGCTTTGCAAAGAGCTCAGAAGCGGCAGGACTCCTTCATAGGGCCTAACGGCCCCCGAGGAAGAGGGCGGAAAAAGAACCATATCCGCAAAAAACACGATATTCTTGCGCGCGATCATGAAGCCCCCTTAACGAAGCGATTATGCAGGGAAAAAATGGAATTTTTCTTAATAAATCCGCGAAAAAAGAAGCCTATAAATCCATTGCGGCAAACAAAAACAGCCGCTATACCCCTGTGCTTACTTGCTTATCGTCATTGGGGCGTAGCCAAGCGGTAAGGCAGTGGATTTTGATTCCACCATTCGGAGGT
>CAYUPD010000225.1:0-2319 GCA_964446645.1 uncultured Rhodospirillaceae bacterium | reverse complement strand
TTTTCTTCGCACGCCTGAACCGCCGCGACTTCCTCCAATCCAGCCTCGCCAGAGCCGTCCTTTTCAGCGCCGCCACTACTCTTTGCGCCTTCGCGTCTTTAAGCTTTTCTTCACACATTGGCACGCGCGGCATGGGGGAATTATTAACCATTTCCCTGCTATACTCCCTCGCGTGTACGTTCCTTGTTCTTCCCGTATTGTACTGTTTCAGGAAAAAAGATACGTTCTAACCGAGTCGGCTTCCGCCTTCTTTTTTGAGACCCATCATGATCCTTCGTCGCCTTTTTCTCGTTCTCGCCCTCCTGTCGCTGCCGTCCTTGCTCGCAGCCTGCGCCGACGTGCCCAAATCTCCGGAAGTCCAGGCCGAAGCTCTTGAGGTCAACGATCCTCTCGAGCCCATGAACCGCGCCATCTTCAACGTCAACGATTTCCTCGACCGCCTCCTCATTCGTCCCGTCACCGAACTCTATCGCTTCTTCGTTCCGAACTTCCTTCGCGAGCGCGTCGCCAACGTCCTCTCGAACCTCGGCGAACCCGTCACCTTCGCCAATAACCTCTTGCAAGGCGAAATGTCCCGCGCGGGCGTTACCTTCGGCCGCTTCGCCGTCAACACCGTCGCCGGCGCAGGCGGCACTTTCGAAGTCGCCAACAGCGTCGGATGGACCAAGCAGGATGGCGATTTCGGCCAAACCCTCCATTCTTGGGGCGTCGGCAGCGGGCCTTATTTGGTTCTGCCTCTCTTTGGGCCTTCGAATATCCGCGACGCTTTGGGCCTCGGCGCCGACATGGCTCTATCGCCCTGGCAGTACTTCGCCGCCGCTCACGGCAAGTATATTCACGACACGTATGTCCTTTCGAGCTTCACTGCGGAAGGCTTGACGCGCCGCGAACAGTCTCTTGAGGGCTACGATGCCTTGCGCACGGGTGCTCTCGACTTCTATGCCCAGATGCGCAGCGTCTATCGCCAATACCGCGACAAGCAACTCGGCATCGCGCCGCCGGACGCTTCGAAAGTCTATTTCCCCGTCGATTAAGATTTAAGAAGAGAAAACCACGCCGCGCACATCTCTATGTCGCGGCGTATCTCGGCATGCCGGGCTTGCACCAGCGGGTCTTCGCCCCACGTTTTGCTTTGCCACAGCGAATCGAATTCGGCCGCCTCGAACGCTTCGCCCACCGTCGCACGCCCTTCCATCAACGCAAGCGCCAGCACCAGAGACCCCGTCGCGCCGCTTGCCGCGCTTAATCCTTCAAGGACAAACGCGTCCTGCGCCTCCAGAAACCTCCTCAACGACGCCAAGGCTTTTTCGTCCTGCTTCGGCGGAACGATGCCGCTTCCTGTTTTTAGAGCCGCCCCAAATCTTTTCTCGCACCAGTCAAGATACGGCTTCCACGCCTTATCCTGCGCCGCCGCAAGATCGGCCGGGCTTTCCGCGCGCTGGCATAACAGCTCTGTCTCCCCGTACCGGATAAGGCTTTCGACCGTCTCTTTCTTGCGCGGGCCGACGATATCTATCGCCGTCTGCGCCATCTGCACAAACGGCATCTTGCGCACATCGGGCTTTTCCCCCTGCCTGTCGATTTCCGCCGCAAGCGCCTCGACCAGCGCCTTTTGAAAAACCGCCAACGGCGCGCCGCTCGGCGTCCGGACATCGCGGCCCTCGCGGCACACGACGAAAGCGTTTCCTTCCTTCCGAATCGATGTTTTGGAAGCCTTGCTTTCCATCGCTTAGTCCTTCTGTTCCGGCTCGGGCGCTGGCTCTTCTTCGTCGTCCTCCTCGTCCGAGAAAAACAAGTTACGGATGAACCCCGGCGTCAACAGCGATACCGGATTGACCGACACCTTGGGCTTGTCGAGATTGCCCTTGATCTCGTACGTCACGGCCAGAACGCCCTCGTCCTTGCCGCCCGTAATCAAATCCCCGATGATCGGGATGCTGTTGAGCACGCTGTTCACCGTGCTGAACGGCACTAGCGTTCCTTTTAGATCGGCGGTATTCGTCGCCGTATCGACCTTGCCGTCCACGTTGATTCCTATCGACGATCCGGCCGCGTGCGCGCGCGTTACATTAATCTCGTCACCTTTCCAGATAAATTCTCCCTCAAGCCGGTCGAAGCTCATGCTGTCCGTCAACAGCCCCGAAAATCCGAACGGCGACGTCGCGTTGATCAACAACGCCAGCGCCGGCAGGTCTTTGACCCTGAACTTCGATATCTTCCCTTTGCCCTCGATCGTGTACGGCTCGGCGGGCGTGCTTTGCCCGTAGACGTAAATCCGCCCCTTCTTGACCGTCTCGGTGAATCCCAATCCCTTCACCG
>CAYUPD010000224.1:986-2339 GCA_964446645.1 uncultured Rhodospirillaceae bacterium | reverse complement strand
TCGTCGCCATAACGCCGAGCTTCATCAATATCTTAATCACATCGACGCCGCGCTCGGCCATGCGGTTGGCCAGCTCTTGCACCGTGATCGCTTCGGGAATCGTCACGTCGCGCGTAACTTTGGGCTGTTCTTGTTGCTGCTCCATCGCTTCGCGGCGATGACGTTCCGCCCGGCGGCGCATCGACGCGACCGAACGGCGGCGGCCCTGCCCTTCTTCGTCGGACAAAGCTTGCGTCACATTGACTTTGTGCCCGCTGCGGCGATTGTCTTCCACGCCGCGACGGGGCGCGGGCGCCCCGCGCTTGCGGCGATTGCTATCGTCTTCGTCGTCCTTCCCGGACGCGGCGCGGTGCGAGGGACGGCCCGACAGACTCTCCCCCGGACGAGCCAATGCGCTGCGGCTGCGGTCGTCCGTGGACGACGCGCGGCGCGACGCCTGCAAATCGCGATGGCGGATTTCGTCTTCCTGCTTTTTGCGCGCGGTTTCTGTTTTCTCTTGCTCTTGGATATGGCGCAACTCTTCCAGCTCGCGCTGACGCAGCATATCGCGCGTCATCGGCGTCGCTGGCGCTTCGGCCTCGACCGGCGGCCGAACGACCTCGGCCTGGAAATATTCATGCTCCGCGCGGGTCGGTTCTGCCGCCGCGCCTCTTAACGCCCGCGCCCGCGCTTCACGCTCGTCGGCCGTCAATGTATGCAAAACGGCGCTGGTCGCGCGCCCGCTTTTGTTGATCTCGGTTCCCGCCTTGGCCTTTTCCGTTCGCGACGTTTTGGCTGTTTCGCCTTCGCCGCGCTTGACGGGCTTTTTAGCTTCGACAACGACGGCTTTCGAGCGGCCATGCGAGAAACTTTGCCGCACCGTTTCGGCAACGGGCCCGGCTGCGGTCACAGGCTTCTTCAGCTCCAACTTGGGACGCGCACCCGCACCGAGGCTTAATACCGATTTTTTCTTCTCGTCCGTCATATTATCCTTCGTTCTTTCCAACGGTCAGCCCTATTGTCATAGACCCAAGTCGTTTTATTTCCACCATTAATTTTTCCGTCAATCCGTGGGGCATTAACCCCGCATAGGCTATTTGATCGTATCCGAAGGCCGCGCCCATCTCGTCGCGGGAAAAGTTCGCGCATTCGGAGATCTCGCGGCGATTGTCAAGCGCGGAAGTTGCATCCGGCGCGCGCAAAAAAAGGGCCAATTTACCTTCCCGCAGAGCATGTTCCGTCTGGCTTTCTCCTAAGACGGCAATGCCCGCCCTCTTAGATAGCCCTAAGAGATCGAGGCATCTTTTACGCAACAAGCGCGCCGCATCGGAAGCCAGAGAAGCCGGGGCTTGCGCTTTTCCGAACAGTTTTTTC
>CAYUPD010000224.1:332-976 GCA_964446645.1 uncultured Rhodospirillaceae bacterium | reverse complement strand
TGGCGGCTTGGCTTACAGCCTCAGACGTTGCGGTAACCCAGAATCCCGCCCCCGGAAGTTTTTCGGCGATGTCGGGAACGACGGTTTTATCCGGCCCTATGACGAAGCGGATCATCTCCGCGCGCGGCTTCAGCACGCCCGACACAAGGCATCGCCGCAGGGCTGCTGTATCTTCCGCAGCGGCATCCGCCTTTTTGTGAGCACGTTTGAAAACTGCCGTCATGGATGGTTTCGTACCTCATCTTACGCCGAAGGAGCGTCGTCGTTGAACCAATGGGCGCGCGCTGCCATGATAATCTCGTTGGCTTTGGCTTCCGTCAGTTCGTCGTTTCCGACAATTTCGCGCAGTTCGTCGCCCGCGAGATCCGCCAGATCGTCGAGCGTCTTGATGCTCTTCTCGCCGAGCTTGACCGCCATTTCGACGTTGAGCCCCGGCAGAGCGACGATTTCATCGGCAACGCCAAGCTCTTTGCGCCGTGTCTCCAGCTTCGCGGCCGTCTCGGCCAGCCAGTTGCGCGCGCGTTCCTGAAGTTCGCCCGCGACTTCGGCGTCGAAACCTTCGATCTCGGCCAATTCGTCAACCGGCGTATCCGCAATCTGCTCGACCTTCGTAAAGCCTTCGGTCACGAGCAAATGCGCGATCA
>CAYUPD010000224.1:0-322 GCA_964446645.1 uncultured Rhodospirillaceae bacterium | reverse complement strand
GGTCGGACTCTTCCTTCTCCGTCAGAATATCGATATCCCAGCCCGTCAGCATCGAGGCGAGCCGCACATTCTGCCCGCGGCGGCCGATGGCCAGCGACAATTGCTCGTCGGGAACGACCACGTCCATGCGGCCGTTCTCTTCGTCGAGCACGACCTTGGCGACTTCGGCCGGAGCCAACGCGTTGACGACGAACGTCGCCGGATCGGCCGACCAGGGAATAATGTCGATCTTTTCGCCCTGAAGCTCGCCGACCACCGCCTGAACGCGGCTGCCGCGCATGCCGACGCACGCGCCGACGGGGTCGATGCCGCTATCGTTCGA
>CAYUPD010000223.1:0-2374 GCA_964446645.1 uncultured Rhodospirillaceae bacterium | reverse complement strand
GACGGTAGGGAGAAAGCGTAAAGAAATGTCTAACATTTAGTCATTTAGATGCGATGGTATGCGGGGGTTTATTTTAGAGACAGCCTAAAATAGCGCTCGAGATAAGCGGAGGAGTCACAACTTACGCGTGTTTCCTTGCGCCGGAGAAAAAAGCCGTTAAGCGCGCAGTCCTTTAAGGCGCATTTTCGCCTTTTCCTCGCCGATAAGAGGCAGGAGGGATTTCATTTCCGGCCCGTGTTCGACGGCCGTGAGGGCAAGGCGCAAAGGCTGGAACAGCTCTTTTCCCTTGCGGCCTGTTTTGGCCTTAAGGCTTTCCGTCCACATGTGCCACGTTTCCTCGTTCCACGGCGATGGAGGAAGGGAGTCGAGGGCAAGCTTCAAAAAATCCGGATCGGCGACGGCAGGAGAAATGGTTCCGTAAACGACTTTGGCCCATTCATAAGCGTTGTTGAGCGTCGTGACGTTCGGGCGGACGGCCTTCCAGAAATTTTCGTCAGCTTCCAAGACGCCCATGGCGGTCAGTCCTTTGCGGACGGAGGCGAAGGGGGTGAGGTGCAGGATTTTGCCGTTGATGGCTTTAAGCTCTTCGATATCGAACTTCGGCGTCGCGTGCGAAATTTTCTTGATGTCGAAATCGGCAACGAGGTCGTCGAGCGTCAGGCGCGGAGCGACGGGATCGGAGGTGCCGAGCTTGGCGAGCAGGGCGTTGATCGCCATCGGCTCGATATGGAGGTCGTCGCGTAGGCTGGCGATGGAGAGCGTGCCTAGGCGTTTGCTCATCTCGATGCCGTCGGCGCTCACGATGAGGGGAAAATGAGCGAAAGCGGGCGGCGGGGTTTTTGTGACGGCGCGCCAGATTTGGATTTGAACGGCCGTGTTGGTGACGTGGTCTTCGCCGCGAATGATGTGCGAGGTCTTGTCGTCTACGTCATCTACGACGGAGCAGAAGGTATAAAGAGGCACGCCGTCTTCGCGCACGAGGACGGGGTCGGAAATGGCGGTGGTGTGAAGAACCTTGTGGCCCTGAATAAGATCGTCCCAAACGACGTCTTCGGAGTCGAGCTTGAAACGCCAATGCGGCTTGCGACCTTTGGCTTCGAGAGCGGCGCGGTCGGTTTCTGACAATTTCAAAGCGGCGCGGTCATAGACAGGGGGCAGGCCGCGTCCGAGCTGGGTTTTGCGCTTGAGGTCGAGTTCGGCCTGCGTTTCGTAGCAGGGATAAACGTGGCCCGAAGCCTTGAGTTGTTCGAGAACGTCCGAGTAGCGAGCGCGGCGGTCGGACTGCCGGGCGAAGGAGTCCCAGCTTAGGCCCAGCCACGCCAGATCGCGCTGAATGGCGTCGGCGAATTCCTCGGTGGAACGTTCGCGATCGGTATCGTCGAGGCGGAGCATAAAAGTGCCGCCGTGTTTGCGCGCAAAGAGGTAATTGAACAAAGCGGCGCGGATGTTGCCGATATGAAGCAAACCGGTGGGCGAGGGAGCGATGCGAACGTTGACGGACATGAAACGGCTTCTTAAAAACGTGATCGAGCGCATTGTTTTAGCATGATTTTTAGCGTAGCCAACGCCAAAATTAAAAGAGATAAAAGCCCATCTTCCGCTTGTGCTTTGGGGAGCGAGACTTTAACTTTCAGCCTTACCTCTTTGATTCTACGGCATAGAGCGATGGATTTGGAAACCGAGACACCGATATTCGATACTGACGGCGCGTCGGCCGATCTGGTCTTGTCCCTTGAAGGGTTCGAAGGGCCGATCGATCTGCTGCTGACGCTTGCGCGCGAGCAGAAGGTGGATTTGTGCAAGATCGCGATATTGCCGCTTGCCGAGCAATACCTGAAGTACATCGCCGAGGCGCATCGCCTGCGGCTCGAGATTGCGGCGGATTATCTGGTGATGGCGGCGTGGCTGGCGTTTTTAAAGTCGCGTTTGTTGTTGCCGGAGCCGGAACCGCAGGATCAGGACAATCCGGCGGCGATGGCCGAGGCGCTGAAGTTCCAGTTGTTGCGGCTTGAGGCGATGCAGAAGGCGGCGCGCGACGTGCAAGAGAGGCCCCAGCTTGGTGCGGACATATTTCTGCGCGGCATTCCCGAGCCTGTCGAGATCGAAGAGAAGCCGGTCTATTATCTGCGGATACAGGATTTGCTGACGGCGCTCAGCGCGCCGTCGCGGCGCCGAAAGCCCGAAACGTATACATTGGGTCATGTGCGCCTGTATAGCCTTGAAGAGAGCGTCGCGCGCCTGCGGCATCTGCTCGGCACGGTTCCGGATTGGAGCGTGCTGCAAAACTATATGCCCGACGTCGTGGACGCGGAAGAGGCCATGGAGGTCCGCTCGGCCCTGGCCTCGACGTTTGCCGCGACGTTGGAGCTTGTCA
>CAYUPD010000222.1:727-2410 GCA_964446645.1 uncultured Rhodospirillaceae bacterium | reverse complement strand
CGACAACGGCGCCGGAGCGCAGCGAACCTTTTTGGAACGCTATCAGATTTTCGCGTCGAGCCTTCTTATGCTGGCGACGGTTCTTTGCGCCATTGCCGCTTTCGAATTCAGGAGACTCCGCGAAAGAACCGACGAGATCAGGTCGCTTGCCGCCGCCTTGCGCGGCGAGTTGATGGCCGCGCGCAACGTTTGCTACGGCCGCGCCAAAAGCATTTCTTCGGACTCCGACGACCGCGCCGCCGTTTGGCCGCGCGTGCGCTCGACGCTTTATCAGGCCTATGTCGGACGCCTTGGCATGCTCGGCGCCGAACTGGCGCGGCAGATCGCGTCGGTCTACGGACAGATGAACGACTACGCGGCGCTATACAATCCCGTCTCGGGCACTTTCCTCGAAGTCACCAAGAAGCAGGCTCTCGATACGCTCGTCCGCCGCATCGACGAGGTTCTGCCCAAATTGGCCGAGATCGAAAAGACCGGAAAAACCAAGCTTTTCGCCTCGCCGTTGCCTCGAGCCCGAAAGAAAGGGCCAAGCCTTCTCTCTTTGGCCGAAACGGGAATGTCGTTTATCTTCGGCCTTTTCGGCGCTTTACATGAATCCCTGCGCTTTTTTGCCGCTCGCTTCAGGGAATCCATGGCCGCCCCGCACGAAGAGCGCCTTCCGCCCGAGCCTCAGCACGTGACTGAATACACGGCCATCATCGAGGCCGACATGGAACGCTATCAATACATCGAAAACATCGAGACCATCGAAAACGCCGAGAACGTCGAGCCTCTCCTGCCGCCTAAAAGACGAAACCCAGGAAAAGGCGCGGCGTAATTTTTAAAGAATCGCGTTGAAAAGATAACCGACGGCGACGATGCCCGCCGCGACGATGCCGAAAAATACGGCGATCAGGCGCACGCTTAAGACCTTCCTTAAAATCACCATCTCGGGAAGAGACAGGGCAATGACGGACATCATGAAGGCGAGAACGGTTCCGAGCGCCGCGCCTTTGCCAAGCAGCGCCTCGACAACGGGAACGATGCCTGCCGCGTTCGAGTACATGGGGATTCCTAAAAGCACGACGGCCGGAACGGACCACCACGCTCCCTTCCCCATAATCGACGCAAGCAGCTCTTCGGGAACGTAGCCGTGGATGAACGCCCCGATCGCAATCCCGGCCAGCATCCACGTCCATACTTTTCCGACGATATCCGCAACGGCCTCGCGCCCGGCCCTAAGCCGCGAGGAAAAGGCCATGGATTCCGGCGCATTGTCCGATTCCAAAGTGCGCGTGTCTTGAACCCATTTTTCGAGCCATCCCTCAAGATGAAAGCGGCCAAGAACCCATCCCGCAATCACCGAGACTCCAAGCCCGAAAGCGAGATATATCAGAGCGATCTTCCACCCGACGAGGCCCCATAAAAGCCCCAGCGCGATTTCATTGACCATCGGCGACGCGATCAGGAACGAAAACGTCACTCCCAGCGGAACGCCCGCCGACACAAATCCGATGAAAAGGGGAACGGCGGAACATGAGCAAAAAGGAGTCACGACGCCGAGGCATGCCGCAACGATATTGCCGATACCTTCGCGCTTGCCCGTCAAAACGGCGCGCGTGCGGCCCGGCGAAAAGTAGCTCCGGATGACGCCCATAACGAAAACGACAGCCACCAAAAGCAAAAACACCTTGGGCGCGTCAT
>CAYUPD010000222.1:0-717 GCA_964446645.1 uncultured Rhodospirillaceae bacterium | reverse complement strand
AGAGGAAAAAAGCAATTGCGCTCTTCAGTTGCCCTTCTTCAAGGGGAAGCGCGGACACGATCGCCTGCGACAGCGGCAAAAGCGACGCGTAAACGACAATCCACACAACGGACGCCAAAAAAACGCGGCCCGCCGTTATCCATCCCTTCCGAGGCTCCGGTTCCGGCTTCTTGCAGCATCCGCATGAGCATCCCATGGCTTTCTCCTTAAAAATGGAATCGGGCAAGCATACGCCAAAAAAGAAAGGAGCGGCACGATTTCCATGCCGCTCCTTGCGAACTCAATGCGATCTTCGTTACTTCGCGAACATCTTGCTGTAGGAACCGAGCAAGACTTTCAGCTTTTCTTCCGTTTCGGGCTTAATTTGCTTATCCGTGCGGATGGCTTCGAGAATAGCCTGACCCGACCCGTGCAACTCTTGCAGCAAGCCATGCTCAAAACGCGGAACGTCCTCGACCTTGACGTTGTCGAGATAGCCTTTGACGCCCGAATAAATCACGCAAACCTGCTCTTCGACCGCGAGCGGCGAATACTGGGGCTGCTTGAGCAATTCGGTCAAACGGCGGCCGCGCGCCAGCAGCTTTTGTGTCGTGGCGTCGAGGTCCGAGGCGAATTGCGAGAAAGCTTCCATTTCGCGGAACTGGGCAAGCTCGAGCTTGATCGAACCGGCCACCTGCTTCATCGCCTTGATCTGAGCCGAAGACCCGACGCGGCTCA
>CAYUPD010000221.1:0-2449 GCA_964446645.1 uncultured Rhodospirillaceae bacterium | reverse complement strand
CACCATAAGATCCCGAAGCCCGGCCGGCATGCTGGGATCGTCTTCGCCCTTGTCGCTCGAGCATTCTTCGCTTTCCGTGAGGGCATACTGCGGCGCCGTGAATTGCTCCGGAGAAATCTCGCCCGACAGCAAGGCCTTCATCGCGAGAAGCCACGTCATGACCTGAATAAGCCGCGCCGAGACGCGCGTGTGCTGATACCCTACATGCAAACACCGGGACAGATCGAACTCGCGGCGGTCCGCCTGTTCGTGATAGGCGATGTAATTACGCACTTCTTGCGTAAGGGCGAGGCCTTCGTCAAAAGTTCTGTCAAGAAGGGTCGTTGCTTTCTGAGCGGGCATGAATGCGTCCTTTCGTCTGAATCCATTCGTAGCGCCGACATCTTAAAAAGAGGTGTAAAAGCTTTTAAGAAGGTGTTAATTCTGAAGCCTGTTTCTTTAAGGATCTTCTTTTATGGCTGAAAAAACCTTCGTCACAGGCGCAACCGGTTTTGTCGGCGCGGCTGTCGCTCATTTGCTTGTCGCCAAGGGCCATAAGCTGTGCGTTCTGGCGCGGCCTCACGGCAACCGCCGCAATTTGACCGATCTTGAGGCCGAGATTGTCGAAGGCGATCTGACAAAGCCGGATACCTACCGCACTGCTTTAAGAAACTGCCGTAACCTCTTTCATATCGCGGCTGATTATCGGATATGGGCTCCGAACGCCGACGCCATGAATCGCGTCAACGTCGGCGGCACGCGCGCTCTGATGTTGGCCGCTCTCGATGCCGGCATCGAACGCATCGTTTACACAAGTTCCGTCGCAACGCTCGGCTTGCCGAAAAACGGCGCTCCGGGAACCGAAGACACTCCCGTTTCCTTCTCAAACATGGTCGGCACTTACAAAAAATCGAAATACCTCGCCGAAGAGGAAGTGCGGCGCCTGATCGAGCGCCATAAGCTTCCAGCCGTAATCGTGAATCCCTCAACCCCTATCGGCCCGCGAGATGTCAGGCCAACCCCCACAGGCCGCATCATCGTTGACGCCGCCAAGGGCAAAATACCCGCTTTCGTGGACACGGGGCTTAACGTCGTGCATGTCGATGACGTTGCCGAAGGACACTGGCGCGCTCTGGAGCACGGCAAAATCGGCGAACGCTATATCCTCGGCGGAACAAACATGGCCCTGAGCGAAATCCTCGCAACCGTCGCCGAGATCGTCGGACGACCCGCGCCGAAGATCGAACTTCCACGCCTACCCTTGTATCCTTTGGCCCTCGGCATGGAAATCGCCGCGCGCCTCGTGAAATTCGAGCCCATGCTCACGCTGGACGCCCTGCGCATGGCAAAAAAGAAAATGTATTTTTCGTCGTCAAAGGCCGAACGCGATCTCGGCTACGTTCACAGGCCGCCGCGCAACGCCATCGCGGACGCCCTCGCGTGGTTTAGGGCCGAAGGGTATTGCTAGAAATTCTCCTCACCCCATAACGCTGAATCCGTCGTCAACGTACAGAACCTGGCCTGTGATAGCTTTGGATTTGTCCGAAATGAGAAAGGCCGCAAGTTCTCCGACCTGCTCTATTGTCAACGGCTCTTTGATCGGCGATCTCTCGGCCGCCTGCTTCATCAATACGTCAAATTGAGAAATGCCGCTCGCCGCGCGAGTCATAATCGGCCCCGGCGAGATGGCGTTGACCCGGATGTTCTTTGCTCCAAGCTCGGCGGCGACATAACGAACCGACGATTCCAGCGCCGCCTTGGCGATGCCCATAATCCCGTAATTCGGAATTACCTTCCCGGCCCCGTAGTAGCTCATCGCCATAATGGAACCGCCATCCGGCATCAAAGCCTCAGCCGCCCTGCAACACCGGATAAATGAATGACACGAAACGTCGAGCGCCTTCGAAAACCCTTCGGCCGAGCAATCCGTCACGCGCCCGTGAAGATCGTTGACGGGCGCAAAAGCGATCGAATGGATGAGAAAATCGATCTTGCCCCATTTTTCCCTGATCGCCGTAAAAAGGGCTTCGAATTGCTGCCCGTTGAGGACATCGAGCGGCATAAATATCGGCGCATTGATCGCGCGCGCCACCGGCTCCACATGCGGCTTGGCCTTGTCGTTAAGATACGTCAGCGCAATCTCAGCCCCTTCGGCATACAACGTCTTGGCGCACCCAGTAGCTATGGATTGGTCGTTGGCGACGCCGACGATCAGGCCTCTGTGTCTCATGCTCATGAACATCTCCTCAGAAAGCTAGGAACAGGAATAGGACTTATGGCGGTTAGCATCCGCCACGTAAACGGCAAGCGCACAGGAGAATACGCAGGTGCGAAGATTGTCGGTCGGGCGCGGAACGATGATCGGCACGCGCGCGCCCATGATGACCCCGGCGGCATCGCTGTGCCCCAAGAAATACAAACGCCGGGCTAATACGTTCGCCGCGTCCATGTTCGGCGCAATCAGGATGTC
>CAYUPD010000220.1:0-2472 GCA_964446645.1 uncultured Rhodospirillaceae bacterium | reverse complement strand
AGATGCCGACCATCTCGCCGAACATCTGGCTCACCTCGGGCGACGTTATGAAGTCGCCCTCTTTGCCGAGCGGCTCGCGAGTCCTGTAATATCCATATCGGGGATGCTGGAGGGCAAGCTCCATGTACGCCGCCATCGAAATCGCTCCCTGCGCCGCGATAATCCCCCTTATCTCTTTTTCAAGCGCGTTCATGCGCGGACCTCCTCATCGACCACGCCAGAATGACCATGCCCGCCAGAACCATCGGGAGGCACAGCCATTGCCCCATCGTCGCTCCGGCAAACAAAAAACCAAGCTGCGGATCTGGCTCACGGAAAAATTCGGCCCCAAAACGCATGATCGCGTACATCGTCAAAAAAGCTCCCGACAAAAAACCACGCCGCGCGCGCAGCTTCGGCCTCCGCCACAAAAGATACATCAGAAGAAGCAACACCGCGCCTTCGAGAACCGCCTCGTAAAGCTGGCTCGGATGGCGCGCCACATCGCCGCCGCGCGGAAAGACGACGCCCCACGGCACGTCCGTCTGCCTGCCGAACAGCTCGCCGTTCACGAAATTCGCAAGACGGCCCAGCCCAAGCCCGATGGGCGTAACGACCGCCAGCAAATCGGTAAACGCGAAAAACGAAATCTTCTTCTCCCGCGCGAAAAAATACGCCGCCGCGATCACGCCGATCATGCCGCCGTGAAAAGACATCCCTCCGTGCCAGATTTTAAACGCCTCCAGCGGATCGCCCGCGTATCCCGGAAAATTATAAAACAGCACGTAGCCGATGCGCCCGCCCAGAATAATCCCCACCACCGCCCAACTGAGAAACTGATCGAAATGCTCGGCGCGCACCCCCGACTCCTTGCGCCGCGCCATCGCCATGCATCCCCGCCATCCGCCGATGAGTCCCGCGATATACGCAAGCGCGTACCAGCGCACGGCCAATGGCCCTACGGAAAACGCGATAGGATCGAGATCGGGAAACATCATGAGGTTTTTCGGATTCCTGTTCTTGCGAGACCCCCATCATACATGACTTCGCCCTTAAACCCAACACCGCTTCATGCCCGAAGATACGGGTCCGCTTGAATCCTTTTTGACTCTGTCAAGCGCGAAAAAGACGGTAAACAAAGAAAGACCGCGTTTACCTTCTGTTAAAAATCGGAAGCTCTTCCACCAACGAAAGGATTCCGTTTTTCGCTCATAAAACGGCGAAAAAACGAGTCATTAGAATCAATTAGTCTCCCCTCAAAAAGAATCGTTTCGTAAGCGTGCCCTGTGACTCAAAAAACACGACAACTTTCCGTATCGCTCGAAACCTCCCCAAGACTCTTGCGGCGCAGCGACCTCTTTTGATACGCATTTGGGTCTCAAAAAAACGGGGTGTTTTCCATGCCGTTCCAAGTTGCCCTTGAACAAAAGACCTTGTCCAATCCGTTGGACATTCTTGAAGAGATCGTTGCCGCCAACGAGTGGCTCTTCGATCGGACAAACGACGACGAATTAATCGTCGAGCTCTCGGGGCGCTGGTGCCATTACCGCATGTTCTTCGTCTGGCAAAAAGAAATCGGCGCGCTTCAATTCTCCTGCCAATTCGACATGAAAGTTCCCGACGCCAAGCGCGAGGACGTTCACGACCTCCTCGCCATGCTCAACGACCGCATGTGGCTCGGCCATTTCAACCTCGATACCCACCAGAATATGCCTCTCTTCCGTTACACCGTCCTCACGCGCGGCGGACGCGCCCCAGGCATCGAATCTCTCGAAGACCTCGTCGAAATCGCCCTCACCGAATGCGAACGCTTCTATCCCGCCTTCCAGCTCGTTATCTGGGGCGGCAAGCGGCCCAGCGAGGCTATGGCCTCCTCCATGATCGACGTCGCGGGCTGCGCCTAACGAATTCCCTTATTTTCAGATTTATGCTACGCCCTTCGGGCGTTCCGAATCCTTTTTGCATGGACCGATAATGCCTATTTCCGAATCCTATCTTTCGAAAACCATCGACGATATTTCCATCTCCGACCTCGAGGCTCCCTACTCGGGCAAAGTCCGCCAAAGTTACGACGCCCCCGGCGGCCGCAAGATTATCATTGCGACGGATCGCCTCAGCGCCTTCGACCACAAAAACCTGACGACCATCCCCTTCAAAGGACAAGTTTTGACCCAGCTCTCGCGCTTCTGGTTTAACGCGACCAAGGATATTTGCCCCAATCACGTCATTGCCTATCCCGACCCGAACGTCGTCATATGCAAAAAACTTGAGATGCTTCCCGTCGAAATGGTCGTGCGCGGCTATTTGGCCGGAACCACCGCCACCTCGATCCTCAAAATGTATAAAGCCGGAAAACGCGAGATGTATGGCGTTACCTTTCCGGACGGCATGAAGGACTTCCAAAAACTGGAACGCCCCATCGTCACACCGACCACAAAGGCCGCCGAGGACGAACCTTTATCGCCCCAAGAAGTCGTCGCCCGAAAGCTCGTG
>CAYUPD010000219.1:0-2487 GCA_964446645.1 uncultured Rhodospirillaceae bacterium | reverse complement strand
CTGCACCGAGAACGCGGGCTTGTCTTTCAGGCGTATGCCTTCGTTCGTGCCGTCGAAAAGGCTCACGTGCGTCACTTCGGCCGTGGGCGGCAGCGTTTCGGGCAACACGTGGAATCCGTGGTTCTGGCTCGTAATCTCGACCTTGCCCGTCGCCAAATCCTTGACCGGATGATTGGCGCCGCGATGTCCGCGCGGCAATTTGGCCGTCTTGGCCCCTATGGCGAGCCCCAGCATCTGGTGCCCCAGACATATGCCGAACGTCGGAATGCCCTCATCGAGAATAGCGCGAATGACCGGCACGGCGTACTGACCCGTCGCCGCCGGATCGCCGGGGCCGTTCGACAAGAAGACGCCGTCGGGCTTAAGCGCAAGGATGTCTTCGGCCGAAGTCGTCGCCGGAACGACCGTGACGCGGCAACCGGTTCCCGCGAGGCAGCGTAAGATATTATGCTTCGCGCCGTAATCGATGGCAACGACGCGATACTTGGCGCCGTTCAGCTTGGCATACGCTGCATGCTTTTGCGGATACCACTTCCACAAGCCTTCGTTCCACTCATAAGGCGCGCCGCACGTCACGTCGCGCGCCAAATCCATGCCCTCAAGCCCCGGCCAAGCGCGGGCTTGGGCTTTAAGGGAGTCGATGTCAAACTTTCCGCCCCTGTCGTGCGCGATCACGACGTTCGGCGCGCCCAAATCGCGAATTCGGGCCGTCAGCGCCCGCGTATCCAATCCCGACAGTCCGATCAGATTGCTGCGCTCGAGCCAATCCTCAAGATGCCCCGCCGCGCGCCAGCTCGACGGCGACGTGATGGATTCGCGCAAGACCACGCCGCGCACCGCCGGGTGAATCGTCTCGACATCCTGCATATTGATGCCGACGTTGCCGATGTGCGGAAACGTAAAGGCGATGATCTGGCCCGCATAGCTGGGGTCGGTCATGATCTCCTGATAGCCCGTCATCGACGTGTTAAAGCACAACTCGCCGGGCGCGGCGCCCTCGGCGCCGAGGCCCATGCCCCAAAACACGGAGCCGTCGGCCAAGACAAGGACGCCCGTAAAGTCTTTATGTTTTTGGAAATGCCCCGTCGTCTTCGCAGAAGAGTCTGCGGTTTTTTTCTTTTTCTTTGCGCGCGAAGCGGCGCGCACCTGATGAGAAGGCTTCGTCATGATCCTTTAACTTTTTGGGGAAACCGTCGCCCAAACGGGTGCACACTATGCCGATTCGTACAGAGAATCGCAACCGAAAAGAGACCCTTAAAAACATGCTTAACGATCTCATTCGTTAAGGGAAAAACGCGGCGGAAGCCTTTCAAAAAACGGCGATCTTCCGTTTTTCTTTTACGTAACGACGTGATAACGTCAGACTGACCAGCGTGTTTTTCGGACATTTTTAAGACAATGAAAAAGTTTGCTATCCTTTTGCGCGAAGTGCTCTTTCAGGGCTATTTCCGGGTCGACCGGCTGCACGTTCAGCACGAGCGTTTCGACGGAAATCTAAGCCCCGTCTTCACCCGCGAAGTCTTTCACCGCAGCCCCAACGTGGCGGGCGTTTTGCTGTTCGACCCGCAGCACGACAAGGTCGTTCTTATCGAGCAGTTCCGCATCGCGCCCGCCGCTGCGGGCATGGACCCGTGGCTCACCGAAATCGTCCTCGGCATGGTCGATTCCAACGAAACGCCCGAGGAGGCCGCGCGCCGCGAGGTGATGGAAGAGACGGGCTGCGAAGTCCAAGACCTTCTTCCCATCGCGAGCTTCTTTTCGAGTCCCGGCGGAACCTCCGAGTATATCCACCTCTTCGCGGGCCGCATCCAGGCGCCCGCTGAGGGAGGAATTTTCGGCATGGATTCCGAGAACGAGGATATCCGCGTCCACGTGCTCGACGCGACGCGCGCGATCAATCTCCTGTACGCGAACAAAATCCGCGACGCCCAGACGATGCTGGCCTTGCAGTGGTTCGCGACCCATCACACGGATTTGCGCAGCCGGTGGCTCGTCAGCAACGTCGGCACGCCTATTATATAAGGATCAGTGAACGGTGCGATGCCGCCCGACGTCACTCGCTCTGCGCCCGCGTTCGGCGCGGGCGGACGTCGTCTTTGGCTTTATTCTGATAGGATGGTCCACGCGCGCCGACCTTGTCGCAACCACTCGTGACCCAAATAAGTCTTCTCTTGAAGGATCAGTGAACGGTGCGATGCCGCCCAGCGTCGCCCGTCGGTCAGTACTATTTCTCGTAGATGTACTTGCCGGGCGCGTCGCAGACGGGCTTGTAGTCGCCGGAAGTTCCGAAGTCCGTGCGAGCGGGCACGCGATCGGGCGACGAATACTTCACGAGCCAACCCTGCCACGCGCTCCACCACGACTTGCTTTGATTCAGCTCGGAACGCGTCAGCCAATTCGCCGGAGACAGATACGGATCGCCCGGGACTCTTTCATGAATCCTGTAGTAGCGGCCTCTATGCCCCGGCTCGCTTACGATGCCCGCGT
>CAYUPD010000218.1:0-2488 GCA_964446645.1 uncultured Rhodospirillaceae bacterium | reverse complement strand
CAGATGCGCTACCAGGCTGCGCTACTCCCCGACTTAAAAAAACATAAGCAAAAAACACGCCTCTCATCAATCTCAATTCAGGAAAGCCCCGTTGCGACACCCTATATTCATGTGCTCCCAAAGCAGATGCGCTACCCTAGCTGCGCTACTCCCCGAGCCCTTTCTCTGATAGTCAAAAAAGCTTGTTTCGGCAATCTATCTATATAGTGTTGCCTAATGTTCGGTTAATCCTTGCCTCCGGCCCTTTTTATGTTCGCTTCTTTCCTCGTTTCCGTCGTCGATTTTTGCCGCCGCTTCGCTCTGTGGGTCGCGGGCGCTTTCCTTATCCTTTGCGTCGGCCTCGGCTTCTATGTCGCGCGCAACATCTCCATCAACACCGACATCAATCAGCTCCTCGACGAAAATCTCGATTGGCGCAAGCGCGAAAAAGCCATCGAGGCCGCCTTTCCCCATAAAGTCGATACCCTCGTCGCCGTCATCGACGCTTCCTCCTCCTATTCCGCCGACAAAGCCGCCGCCGAACTTGCCGAAAAAATCGCCGCAAACAAAAATCTATTCTCTTTCGCCAACCGACCCGACGCCTTGCCCTTCTTTCGCGCGAACGGCCTTCTTTTCCTCTCAACCGACGAATTGGCCGACGCTCTCGACCGCATCGCCCAAGCCCAGCCCATGCTGGGCGCTCTTTCTTCCGACCCTTCTTTGCGTGGCTTCTTTAGCACCATCGGCATGACGATGCGCGGCGTCGACGCGCATGCTTTCGACCCCGCCCGGCTCAGCCGCCCTTTTTCGGAAATCGCCCAAGCCCTGACCGCCGCTCTTAACGGGCAAAATTATTCCCTCGACTGGGGCGCTATGACCGACGCGCAAGATAACGCTCTCGCGGCGCGCGAAAAACGCCGCTACATCGTGGCCAAGCCCGTTCTCGACTTCTCCTCCCTCCAGCCCGGCGAAAAAGCGACCGCCTTCGTCCGCCAAGCCGCGCGCGACCTCGGCCTCACCCCCGATAACGGCGTTCGAGTCCGCCTGACCGGCTCTGTCCCCCTGAACGACGACGAGTTTGCCAGCGTTTCGGAAGGCGCCGAGATATCGACCGGACTCTCCGCCGTTCTCGTCTTCGGGCTTCTTTTTTTCGCCATGCGCTCGGCGCGGCTTGTCGGCGCGATCGCCCTGACTCTTTTTGCCGGGCTTATCGCCTCGACCGCCTTCGCCACCTTCTTTGTCGGCTCTCTCAACCTCATTTCGGTCGCCTTCGCCGTCATGTTTATCGGCATCGCCGTCGATTTCGGAATCCAGTTCGGCATCCGCTACCGCGACGAGCGCACGCGCGCGCCCGGCCACGCCGACGCCTTGCACAACGCCGCGCGCTCCATCGCTGCGCCTTTAACGACGGCGGCCGCCTTCACGACGCTGGGCTTTTTGGCCTTCATCCCCACTGACTACAGGGGCGTGTCGGAACTCGGGCTTATCGCGGGCGCGGGCATGGTCATCGCTTTTATCCTGAACCTGACTCTCCTCTCCGCCCTCATGACTCTCGTCCGTCCTTCCGCCGAAGCCGAAAAAAATATCGGCTTCTCTTGCCTCGCTCCGCTTAACAATTTTTTAACAACGCATGCAAGGAAACTCGTTCCTGCCTTCGCTCTCCTTGCCGTCGCGGGCCTTATCTTTGCTTCTCAAATCCGCTTCGACTTCGACCCCATCAACCTCAAAAACCCCGGCAAGGAATCCGTCGCGACCATGCTTGATCTTATAGGCGACCCGGACTCGGACGCCTATGCCGCTCAAATCCTCGCATCTTCCCCCGAAGAAGAAACGCGCATCGCCGCCGCGCTCGAAAAACTTCCTGAGGTCGATCATGTTTTGACGCTTGGCAGCTTTGTCCCCTCCGGCCAAGACGAAAAAATCGCGATGATCGAGGACACGGCCTCTCTTCTGGCCCCCACCTTCGCTCTTCCCAAAAAACAGGCCTCGACCCAAAAAGACGATATCGACGAAATGGCCAAGACGGCCTTGCTCCTGCGCAGCGCCGGGCGCAATATCCCCGCCGCCCAAAAATTGGCCGACGCCTTGACGTCCGTTGCCGCGTCCCAAAACCCGGACGTTTTGGCGCGCGCGCGCGCCAACATCCTCGATCCGATGCAGCAAAAAATGGTTGAAATTCAAGGCCTTCTGAAGTCTCAGCCCGTAACGCCCAAAGACATCCCTCTGGAACTCGCCCGCGACTGGGTCGCCCCGGACGGCCAGCGGCTAATCGAGGTTTTTCCAAAACGCGGCGCAGATAACGACCCCCGCGACCCTGTCATGCTCAACCGCTTTATCGACGCCGTCCAAAATGCCGTCCCCGCCGCGTCGGGCACGCCCGTTTCTATCCGCGAGTCCGGACGCTCCATTGTCGCCGCCTTCGTCGATGCCGGAATCTACGCCTTCGCCTCTATCGCCCTTCTCTCCTTCGCCGTTCTGCGCCGGGGCCGCGACGTCGTTCTCCTGCTGA
>CAYUPD010000217.1:0-2497 GCA_964446645.1 uncultured Rhodospirillaceae bacterium | reverse complement strand
CGACGTCGGGGCGCGTAAAAACGCTCGTTACGTCCGAGATAAGCAAGGGATTGCGCAAATCGGGCTTATCCGTGCCGTATTTAAGCATGGCTTCGCTATAGGGAATGCGCACGAAGGGCAGGGACGAGACGATAGGTTTTTTATCCGAGTTAAAGCCGCCGAATTCCTCGAAAACGCCCTGAACGATAGGCTCGAGGGTGTTAAAAACGTCTTCCTGAGTGACATAGCTCATCTCGAAGTCGAGCTGATAGAACTCGCCGGGGCTGCGGTCGGCGCGGGCGTCTTCGTCGCGGAAGCACGGCGCGATCTGGAAATAGCGGTCATAGCCCGCGACCATCAGAAGCTGCTTAAATTGCTGCGGAGCCTGCGGGAGGGCATAAAACTTGCCGGGATGCAGGCGGCTCGGAACGAGGAAGTCGCGCGCGCCCTCGGGGCTGGAGGAAGTCAGGATAGGAGTCTGGTATTCGCGGAATCCGGCGGCCCACATCCGGCGGCGCAGAGAGGCGATTACGTCGGCGCGCAGTTTGAGGTTGCGCTGCATTTGATCGCGGCGCAGGTCGAGAAAACGGTATTGCAAGCGCGTCGCTTCGCCGGTTTCGGTATCGAACTCGGCGTTGACCTGAAGAGGCAAAGGATCGGCGGCGCTTTGCACGACGAACTCGTTGATGTCGATCTCGATTTCGCCGGTCGGAAGTTTGTCGTTCTTGGTATCGTCGGGGCGTTGAACGACTTTGCCCGTGATCGTGACGACGCTTTCGTTTTTGACGGCTTCGACGGCTCCCAAAAGAGGGCTGGAGCGGTCGATGACGCACTGGGTCATGCCGTAATGGTCGCGCAGGTCGATAAACAGAAGGCTGCCGTGGTCGCGTTTGCGATGAACCCAGCCGGAAAGGCGGACGATCTGGTTTTTGTGGGAAAGGCGAAGTTCGCCGCAAGTATGTGAACGATAAGGATGCATGGGCAAAAGAGTCTGTAAGCAATTGATGTTAGAGGGGGGACATTAACGATTTGTCGTGTGGGCGTCAAATTATCATTCTGGGAAAAGGCGTTACGGGTTCTAAAAAAGAATTCTTCCGAATCAGAAAATAAGATAATTATCAATAAGGTCACCAAGATAGTTTATTCCTCCCGATCCGATCCCCCCTTAACCAGTTTCCGCCTGTTAGTTATAAGAGAGCGGAATTCATTCGAAAGCGCCGAGGCCATGAAAAGCGAAATCCTGCTGTTTGCTATGGGGGCGTTAATTCTTGGTGGCTGCACGCAACAGAAAGTGGCGGCTGGGGCAGTAGCCTTGGTTACGTACACAAAGCCCGAAGAGAAACCGCCGGCGGAGACGAAAAGCCAAATTCCGGCGCATGAGACGTGGTGCTACACGACGATGGGGGATACGGAATGTTACGCCAAGGCGCAAGACGTTCAGCCCGGGCGGCTGGTCAACGTCGAGCCGCAAAATCTCTATCCTCTGACGGAAGAGGCATATAACGACGAAATTCAGGGACGCCGCGCGGCGCCCGCGACGGAAAAGCCCGTAAAATTAGACGAAGCGGGAAAGCCTCCGAAGGAAGAAAAGTCGTTTTTTGATAAATTGAAGGACTACGTGAATTTCTGAGTTTAAGCGAGCAAACCTTCTTTTTTGAGGTGGGCTTTGACTCGGGCGTACTCTTTCTGGATGCTTTCGAGCAAAGAGGCGCGTCCGGCGGCGTCTCCCTTATAAAGTTGAGCGGTGCTGCAAAGCTGGCGAAGTTCTTCTGCGCCGATGCTGCCGCTTCCGCCTTTAAGCATGTGGGCGGCTTCGGTCCAAGGCTTGTTCTCCCCGTCCGTGGAGCTGTATTCGGCCAATGTCTGAAGATTTTTGTCGGACTGGTCGGCAAAAGTCTTCATGAGTTCTTTTTCGACTTCGATGTCTCCCCCGGTGAGGGTTCTCAGCATGGTTAAGTCGACGGGCGGCGTTTCGTTGGACATGGGCTCTCCTGACGGTTCTTTTAAGGAGTCTTCCTCAAAGGCGATCCACTGGCTCAAGACCTCCTCAAGTTCCTCGATGTTGATGGGTTTGCTGATATATTCATCCATGCCGGTGCGCAAGCATTTTTCTTTATCGCCGACCATGGCGTTCGCGGTCATGGCGATGATGGGCACATGGACCTGCGAAGTTCTTTCGAGTTCGCGGATTTCGATGGTGGCGTCGTAGCCGTTCTTTTCGGGCATATGACAATCCATCAGAATGGCCGTCCACGGGGATTTTTTATAAGAGGAGAGAACGTCGTTGCCGTTGGCGACGATTTCATACGTGCCGATGCCGAATTTTTCGAGCAAGCGCTTAATCAGAAGCTGGTTCATGGGATGGTCTTCGGCGACGAGGATGCGCGCGTCCTTCGGGGGGACGATGCCGAGCGAGTCCTTATCGCGGCGAATATTTTTCTCTTCGTGGAGGGCGTCCGTTTTTTCGAAGGGGATGGTGAACCAGAAGGTCGAGCCTTGGCCGACTTCGCTGTTGACG
>CAYUPD010000216.1:0-2502 GCA_964446645.1 uncultured Rhodospirillaceae bacterium | reverse complement strand
AGGCCCTATTCCCTTTTAACTCTCTTCTGAATCGCGCTCGCTACGTGCTTGATGCCTCTCACTATATCCCGCGTCGCCGCCCCGTGCCTCTCTACCCCTTCCGCAATCTCTTTCGATAGCTCTTTTGCCTTTTGCACGACATCGTTAACGAACAGTATCTTCGATACAGCCTCGTTGGTCTTTCCCTTGATCTCATCGACTTTGGCGGACGCCTCTTTCGTCTCCGGCTTCAACGCCGCGCTTATCGAATCCATTTTCTCCGCCAACGCCAATATATGGCTGTTAATCTCGGCCACTTCGTCCGACACCGAATGCGATACCCTCACCACCTCTTCGGCCTGACGCCGGATATCCCTCCCCGCCGTCGCCAATTGGTTCGACGCTTCCGCCAACACGTCCACGTTTTCCAATATCTGCTCGGCAAACTCGGCTTCGTCGTCCACATGAGTCGCCTGCTGAAAAAGATTTCCTTTAAACGTCCGAACCGCCGACGCCATCTTGCCGACCGCCCCGCCGCGTCCCGCATACGGCACTTCCTCGCCGAAATCCCCCGCCGCAAACGCCTCCATGTACCGCGCCAGCCTTCCCACCGGACGCAGCGAAAAACGCACATAGGCCGCGCTCGCCCCAACCGTCAGCAAAATCCCGATAATCGCTATCCCGCGCCACGGCCATCCTTCTTCTCCGGAAGCCTCCGGCGGCGCGGCTTCTTCTTTCGTCAATGCAGCAATCTTGCGCACGCTCTCGGCCACTTCGGTAAAATACTGCCGGTAGGCTTCGACCTTCTCTGTCGCGAATTTCTTTTCTTCGTCGGACATGCCCGATTGCGCGATTTCCTGCACCAGAAGATTGCCGTACTTCTCGTGCTCGCCGATCAAAGCTTCGTCGCGCCGCACGATAAAATCCTTCTCATCCCCGCGCATGTATAAAAGCTCCATCACCGCGCGCCATTGCTCGCGCTGCAACAGCGCAATCTCCGCCTGCGCCGCCTGCGCCCTCATCTTTCCCAAAAGGCCGTCGTCCTCCGTCAGCCCGAGCTTCGTTCTTTCCTCAAGAAGCTCGCTGTCCACGCCGCTTTCGGCGCTCATGTAGAACGCCGTAGCGATGCCAAGAACCGCCGCCGCGCAGAGAACAAGAAGCCCTATCCGCTGCTTTTTGTTCAGGCGGTCGATGATTTGGCGTCCTGTCTTTAGGGCATTCGGCAACATGCTTTTCGGCGATGGCGAATTTTCGGAAGAAGGCCTTATAGCACTCGTTCGTTTGAGGTTAACAACAAAAAGTTCGCCCTCTTTTAATCCCCTCCAACGCCTTATAATCGCTCGAAAACTCGGGCTGGCGCCGCGCCGTTTTTGCTCTTATGCTGCCGTCCTTACTTCCGTTCTCGAATAAAGGCAGGGCATTATGGTACGCGTTCTGGTCAACGGCGCTAAAGGCAAAATGGGCCGCATGACGGTCGAGGCCGTCAAAGCCGATCCCGCTCTCTCTTTGGTCGGCGAAACCGACATCGGCGACGATCTTATTCAATCGATTATGGAAAGCGGCGCGGAAGTCGTCGTCGATTTCACCATTGCCTCGGCCGCGTACGAAAATTTCGTCAAAATCCTCGACGCCGGAGCGCACCCCGTCGCCGGAACCAGCGGCTTCGACAAGGCGCAGGTCGAAAAACTCGCCGACATCTGCCGCGCCAAGAAAATCGGCGGCCTCATCGCGCCGAATTTTTCCATCGGCGCCGTGCTGATGATGAAGTTCGCTCAGGAAGCCGCCAAATACATCCCCAACGCCGAAATCGTCGAGGCCCATCATGAGCAAAAACTCGACGCGCCCTCCGGCACCGCCGTCCGCACCGCCGAGATGATGGCCGAGGCCGCCGCTCTTAACAAAGCCGTTCCTAAAACCGCCAAGGAAACTCTCGCGGGCGCGCGCGGCGGCTGCTTGGGCGGCATTCCCATCCATTCCATCCGCTTGCCGGGCTTTTTGGCCCATCAGCGCGTCATCTTCGGCTCTGCCGGAGAGACGCTGACGCTCGAGCATTCGTCTATCGACCGCAAGTGCTTTATGCCCGGCGTCCGACTCGCCGCCCAAAAAATCGTCGGCGAAAAAGAGCTGTTTTACGGCCTCGAAACGCTGTTGTTTCAAGGTTGACACGCGGTTATTTGCGTCGATAATCCGGTTTCGTTAGCAGGAATTCGATTTTTTAACAATTATCCCGGAGGTTTCAATGCCCGGTCACGGCTCTGCCCTTCCTTTTCGATCCGTCTCCTTGTCGCCGCAGACCATCGATGCCCGGATCGAAGAATTGCGCGTAGCGGCAGCCGAGGCCACAAAGGATTTAAAACCCGGAAGCGCCGTCGCCAACAAGGGCCTTTATATCGGTTATTCCGAGGTCATTCCTTCTCCTACCAGCCCCATTAAACGAACAAAATTCGTCGCCTTCTATGCCGCGCCCGAAATCCTGACGTTTCAATTTAACGAGGGCGTCTCTTCCGTTTACGGAGAGACGGT
>CAYUPD010000215.1:0-2506 GCA_964446645.1 uncultured Rhodospirillaceae bacterium | reverse complement strand
GGTTTAATCATGCCATCAAGGTTGCGACGTGGGTTAACTCGACTTTGTTGATCGTCATTACGGCATTGATTCTCGGGAGTGCGACTTTTGTCGCTCTTTACTGGTTTAACCGGCAAAAGCCCGATCATTTTACGGCCAAGGCGCTTATGAAAATGCCCTTGATGTCGTCGTATCTCAGAAATTCTGGCATGAAAGAGAGCTGCAAGCTCATGCAGCGTTTATTGAGCGGCAAAGTTCCGCTGACGGAGGCCATCGATATCATTATCGAAGGAACCAACGAGCCGTCTTGCCGTTTATATTGGATAGAAAGCAAACAGCGCATTATGGCGGGGTCGGATCCGTCGCGGGCGTTGGCGCGGTGGCCTTTGACGAAAGGCGAGTGCGATCAGATTATGACGATTCAGTCCGTCGATCAGCTGTCCGAGGTATACGGAGCTATTGCGGAAGAGCGCAATTTGATGGCAAAAGCCGATCAAAGGCGGCTCGCGATATCCGGCATTATTCTTTTGATGGTGCTGGCCGGAGCGACGGTCATGACGATGGTATATCTGTTGACGGTTCAAAATCAAAGCTTTCTGGACAGCCTTAAGGAATTGCGGTCGTAGGCGAGGTTGTCGAAACAAGGGAGGCGAGAGAAAGGTTTTTCTGGTATGAATCAATCGGTAGGGCAGGCGAAGAAAGAAGGAGAGACGCGATCAAACGGACGGGAAATGCCGTCAGGGCGGGAATGATGGTGCCAAAGGAAAAAGAAGAAGACACGAAGCAAGAAACATCTTCGTCTTTGATCGAAGACTTTATTGCGTCAGAGTCGTCCCAGTCGCTTATGCGTTCGCTGGTCGGGAACGTGGGCGATATCGGAGATTTTTATTTCCCCCCGGATGTCGTCGGCGGCGTTTGCCCGAGGGTTGTCGGAGAGGAAGAGACGATAGTATGGAACGCGGCGGCCGAGGCCTGCGATAATGAACGCGTACATATAGTCTGGAGGTCGATCGGCCAAAGCATTTGGTATTTGGCGATTCGGTCGTCCGACCTAGCGTCTCATACGAATTCGTGGTGTCCGTTGGCGGCGTTGCTTCCGACGAAGGAAGACTTGGCGAATTTGCCCATCTGCTACACTTATTTTGGGGACGAACTGGCCGTTTTGATGGTGGTCGGCGCAGAGGAGCTTCATATTTTTCGCGGAACGGCGCCTGTTATTCGGGCCAAGGCCGAGCGCGTTGTGCGCGAGCACGGCGAGAAGTCGCATATTGTGAACATTGATCCTTTCCGCATCGGGCAGATGACGCCGATTCCGTGGTACTCGGTTTCGTTATTCGAAAACCGCGCGCGCCGTGTTTTGGCGGCGCTTTCGGTGTTCGCAGCGTTGTCGGTTGTGGGGTTAGGGTTTGTCGTATGGCTTTTGGCGAGCTTGGCGATGATTTCGTCGCGGCACGATCTGTCGTCCATAAACGATCGAACCCAATCGAAAGTTATGGCGCTGATGAGGACGGCGGAAGATATACGCAAGAGTCCGTTGCGAGAGCAGATAGAAAGCTTCTTGAAAATTAACGAAGGCCTGTTGTCGCTCAATGGTTTTCTGACGGTTTATAATATGAAAGAGAACGTTGTCCGATGGAAAGCTCTTGTTCCTCCCAGCGCGACGGGGGACAGGATTTCCGCGCTTGGGGGCAAGAGCATTGAGACGACGGACAAAGGAACGATCATCGGCAACGACGCCCAGATCAAGTTTGATAAAACGGCGGCCATGGGGGTGAGATAATGATTCATCTTGATCCGAAGCGTATTGTCCGTTTTTTATCGCCGCGTGTGGTTGCGAGGGCGCTTAACGCGCTGGATCGGTCGACGGCGATTGTTATTAGCGCAAGCTGGACGGCGGCCATGGTTATGGTGATTTTGGCGGTGTTTGCCGTTCGAGGGGCGGTTTATTCTCAGAGGGAAGCGGCGGATGCCAGCGCTATTGAGCCGGACTTGCCGATAGTTACGAATACGCCGATTTCTCAACAGGAGATGCAAAGCATCGTTGAGCGTTTAGAGCGGCAGTTTCCCGACATTCGGTTTGATGCGAGGCAGAAACAGACATTGGTGGTGAAAACCGACGATGGCCTCAAATTTCATCAATGGATAACGGCGCTTAGCTATATTGATACGATGGCGCCGCAATTTCGTTGGACGATGAGAGAGTTTTGTACAGGCATATGTGGGAGCGGGCAGGGGATTATGAGCGCCGTTTTGACGGGACAGAAGGTGGTGTTATCGATGCCGCATTAGGAGAGAAGCGGGTTTTATGTAGGCTTTTCTTGACTCTATCGGGGGAAGGTGTTGTAACTGTGGAGTCGGGTAGCTGCCGGTTCGACAAGGCCCGTCAGGTTCTTCTGTTTCGGCTTCTTAAATGGTAAAGATCAAGCGCAAGCTTAACCCAAAAGCAGGGAGGAGTATGTATGTTGGCGTCGCGGATGAATGAAGAACGGATGAGTCCAAACGCAGGTATTGCGATTGGGCCGATCCT
>CAYUPD010000214.1:0-2512 GCA_964446645.1 uncultured Rhodospirillaceae bacterium | reverse complement strand
CTTGAAGCGAAGGATATATTTCAAAAAACCGAAATCTAGTTAGAAACTTGTTTAATTCTCCTATTAGTTGTGATTTCTACTTACGTAAGGATGCATCAACGTTTTTCGTTTTGCAAGAGATTCGAGGCAGACGGAAGCGCATCGTCCTTAGGTTGCGACGGTACAGTTGTATTCAATCGCGCCTATTGCCTGCCTTGTCGAATAACAAACTGACTCAAATCTTCATCCGGGGAAAAGCCATGCGTCTATCCGACTATTCGATTTCCGCGAAAATCATTTTCGTCATCGTGATTTTGGGCGTTGTTGCGGGCGGCATAGCTTCGCTGGGCGCATACGGGCTTAATCAGATCACGAAGGCAGCCGACGAGATCAACCAGAGCGGAAAGAATATCAGGCTTGGAGCGCAAGCCTATATCACGGTTCTCATGTTAAGCCGGGGCGAATACCGCGCGGCCGTGGCGCCGAATGAGATTGGCGAAATTCTGCCGCTTATCCGGCAGTATAAGGAGCAGTTCCGGGAGCGCATCGCAAAGCTTGAAGAAAGCGTTCCCGAAAGTCACAAGAAAGAGACGCAAATCATTCGCGCTACATACGACGAGTATGAGAAGCTGGCCGATGAAACCTTCGCTTTAGCCGAGAAACACAAGGCTTCCGAGGCGACCGTTGCCCAAAAGGAAATATACGAGGCGGTGATGGCGGCGCGGAAGAAAGCGACGCAAATTACCGACGATATAACCACGCTCAACGCCGAACTGACAAAAAGCAACGACGAGGACGCGGTACATGCGGAGAAGTTGTCGGCTCTGCTCGAGGTCGTGATGACGATAACGGCGCTCGGCGGCATTTTGGCGGGTTTTGTGATTGGCATATTCATCGCAAAGAAGGGGATTGTGAATCCGATCCGCATGATTGTGAGCTGCCTCGCGAAATTGGCGGACGGACAGCTCAAGATCGACATCTACGGCACGGATCGGAAAGACGAAGTCGGCGAGATAGCCAAGACGACGCTTGTGTTCAAGGAGAACATGATCAAGGCCAAGGAGATGGAAGCGGCCGAGGCGCGGGCCATCAAGGAAGAGCAAGAGAAAGCCAAAAAAAGAGCCGAGGCGACGGATCGTTTCGAGCATGCGATGTCGGATATCGTCAAAAGCGTGGCAAGCGCGGCGACGGAATTGCAAGCTTCGGCGCAGTCCTTGGCGGCGACGGCGGAGGAAACGTCAAAACAATCTACGGTTGTGGCCGCCGCGTCCGAGGAAACGACGGCCAATGTTGCGACGGTGGCGAGCGCCAGCGAAGAGATGACGGCGTCCATTGCCGAGATTGCGCAGCAGGTGACGCGTTCGTCGCAGATAGCCAGCACGGCGGTCGAAGACGCCAAGAAGGCGGGCGACAGCGTGAGCGCGTTAGTCGAGGCGGCTAAGAAGATCGGCGAGGTGACCGAGGTCATCTCCGGGATTGCGGCGCAGACCAATCTGTTGGCTCTTAACGCAACGATTGAGGCGGCGCGGGCAGGGGATGCCGGCAAGGGATTTGCGGTTGTCGCGTCGGAAGTGAAAAATCTGGCGAACAATTCGGGCAAGGCGACCGAGGAGATATCGGCGCAGATTGCCTCGATACAGCAAATCAGCCAAAAATCGGCCGAGGCCATCGATCAGATATGCAAGATCATCCAGGAGATGGATCAAATATCGGCGGCCATATCCGCCGCCGTCCAGCAGCAAAGCGCGGCGACGAAAGAGATCGCGCACAATGCGACGGAGGCGAGCAAAGGGACGACCGAAGTGTCGAGCAACATCAGTTCGGTCAACGTTGCCGCGAACAGCACGGGCGAATCCTCGCATCAAGTTTTGGCCGCCGCGCAAGAGCTGGCGCAACAGTCGGATAAGCTGAAGTTCGAGTTCGACTCGTTTGTGACAGCGTTGGCCAGCACCTAAAGGAAGCGGATGCGTTGATATTTCGGTAGAGTCCGTTTCCTAAAGTCCGCCGGAGTCCATAAAGCAACCCCTCCCCGCTTCTGCTTTTGGCTCCGGCGGATGATTTTTAGATTTTCCGTTGTTTTTTTACGTATCCAAAAAGCTGCGCAGTTTGCGCGAGCGCGACGGATGCTTCAGTTTGCGCAAAGCCTTCGCCTCGATCTGACGAATACGTTCGCGCGTGACGCTAAATTGTTGCCCCACTTCTTCCAGCGTGTGGTCGGTATTCATCCCGATGCCGAAGCGCATGCGAAGGACGCGTTCTTCGCGCGGCGTTAACGTCGCCAAAACGCGGGTCGTGGTTTCGCGCAAATTGCCCTGAATGGCCGAGTCGAGAGGCTGCACGGCGTTTTTGTCTTCGATAAAGTCGCCGAGATGCGAATCCTCCTCGTCGCCGATGGGCGTTTCGAGGCTGATAGGTTCCTTGGCGATCTTCATGACTTTGCGGATTTTCTCCAAAGGCATGTGCAGCTTTTCGACCAGCTCTTCGGGCGTCGGCTCGCGGCCGATTTCGTGAAGCATCTGGCGGCTGGTGCGCA
>CAYUPD010000213.1:0-2520 GCA_964446645.1 uncultured Rhodospirillaceae bacterium | reverse complement strand
CACGCCCCAAGCAACACCCTAGCCGAAAACAAACAGTTCGAACAGCCTTTCCCTCCCGTATACGCGCAGATGCGGCTGGCGCAATATCCGGTATAGACGGCGCAACAACGCCTCTATTACGCGGCCCTCTTCTTCCGCGCCCATCCTGCAAAGCCCAACACCCCGGCGCCGAACAGAGGCAGCGCGGCCGGAAGCGGCACGGTCGAGACGGCCATATCCAGATCGACGTCGTCGATGATGAACTTAACGTCGGCCAACGTCGGCCCGTTATAAACGACCGGGAAGAAAATAAGCTGATCGATATTGGCCCAGTTGAAAGAAACATAAGTCGGCTTCGTATCGTCGATGGTGACGAGCGTGTAATCCACGGCAACGCCGCCCAAAAGCGATTCAACGAAGAAAGCCATCGCGCCGTAACCCGACGTAAAGTAGGCGCTATTCAAAGTGAAGGGTGTCAAAGAAAGGACAGTCGTAATGCCGAGAGGATTGGCATAAGCGACGTTCGGGCCCGAAACGACGCTGTTGACGCCGCCGGTTCCGATATATTCGGATGTCGGATCGACGGAATAAAAGCCGAACCAAGAGATACCGTTATAATCGCCAACCAGAGTCGAAGAGCTGCCGGTAAGATCGTCGAATGAGATAATCGCGGCATCGGCCTTTATCGGCGCGCCAAACAGGGCCAAAAATAAAAACGCAACGATTGCAAAACACTTCGCCATAACTGTCCCCTTTTCAAAAAGACAAAAATTGAAATAACGCTCTTGGAGACCGAGCATAGACTTCCGTGATTCTACGCGCAATTAGTTTTGCTAAGCGCGACGGCGCCGTCGGCCTACCCCCGCCACGACCGCTAACCCGCTGAAAAACAACGGCAACGCGGCCGGAAGCGGCACGACGTTTTCATTGATGACAAGATTATCGACGACGACATGCGAATTAGTCGTGTAAGCCCCCGTACCATTGCCGATAAAAGAAACGCTGTCGACATTGCTCCAGTTCAGAGCAATATAAGTCGGCCCCGTCGTGACAATATCATATGTTCCCTGATAAACTTGGGTTCCGTTTAAATACCCCGTGATCGTGAATGTCTCGTTATACCACGCGGCGGCGAAATACCCGCCGGTCAACGTAAACGGCATAGTCGGACTGGAAAAGGATGCAAGTTTTTCGTTTCCATTAAACCCGACGTTTATGGGAGAAACGCGACCGTTATTGTACCCCGACGCCGAAGGATATCTCGTTGGGTCCAACGCATAGAAATTATTCCAGTTGAATCCGGCATACCCGTTGCTGATAAGGACAAAATCTCCCTTGGCATCAATGTCGTCGAACGTGATGATTGCCGCGTCGGAATTTTTAGGAACGCAAACAAACGATAAAAGAAGAACCGCAACAAATAAGATTTTAGACCGAAACATCGCTAACCTCCCCAATGCGGTTGAAAGGTGCGTAAAAAGTATATAGGCACGCCAAATCGGTCAAGGATAAGAATACCTTCGCCTCCCTTTTTAATAAAAAGGATGAAAAAACAAAGCGAAACAGGCAGTGCCGGCGTTAGCAGAAAACGTCGCGCTTGCCCGAACGCACCTGAGCGATCAAGTCGCGAGACAGTTTCTGCCCTGTCGGGCTGAGGTCTGCGATTTCGCGCTCGATGGCTGCAAGCCCTGCCTCCATGGTTTCCGGCGACGCGTAGTCGAGGAGGTATTCCATGAATGTGCTGATGGCATTCGGCGCGCAGTTGTCCTTGATGAGTCCGGGCTTGGCGAGGTCCATGAAGTCCACGCCGGTACGGCCCAACCGGTAGCACGCGGTGCAGAAGGAAGGCAAAAAGCCGTCCTTGGCGATGGCGCAAACGACTTCGTCGAGCGTGCGGTGGTCGCCGAGCGAGAACTGGCCGGGTTCTTTTTCCGAGCCGTCGTCCTTGTCGCTGTAGCCGCCGGGATCGGTGCGGCTTCCGGCGGAGATTTGGGAGACGCCGAGATCGAGGGTGGCCTTGCGCATTTCGGCCGTTTCGCGCGTAGACATAATCATGCCGGTATAGGGAACGGCGAGGCGCATGATGGCGACGAGTTTTTTGAAGTCGATGTCCGAAACCCTGTTGGGCGGATTTTCCGAGAACGGCGAGCCGTTGGCGGGTTCGATGCGCGGAAAGCTGATGGTATGGCAGCCGACGCCGAAGCGGTCTTCGAGGTGGTTGATGTGCTTCATGAGAGCAAGGATTTCGAACTTCCAGTCGGCAAGGCCGAAAAGGACGCCGAGTCCGACGTCGTCGATGCCGCCGAGCTGGGCGCGGTCGAAAGCCGAGATACGCCAGTCGAAATCCTTTTTGGGCCCGCGCAAGTGGACTTGCTTGTAAACGTCGCGGTCGTAGGTTTCCTGGAAGCAAATGTAGGTGCCGATCTGAGCGGCCTTAAGGCGCTTAAAGTCCTCGACGCTGAGGGGAGCGAGTTCGGCGTTGATGCGGCGGATGGTGCCTTTATCGGATTTGACGGAATAAATCGTCTCGATGCACTTGAG
>CAYUPD010000212.1:0-2576 GCA_964446645.1 uncultured Rhodospirillaceae bacterium | reverse complement strand
AGCGCCTCGAAGTCCCCGAAGAGGAAGTCGTCAATATGAACCGCCGCCTCATCGGCAGCGACCAATCCTTGAACGCCCAAGTCAACAAAGACGGCGACGGCGGCGACGAATGGCAGGACTGGCTCGTCGAGCCTTCCGACAACGCCGACGCCCAAATCGGCGCCGCGCAGGAGTTGAAACACCGCCAGCGCCTTCTCGCCCAAGCCATGAACGGCCTTAACCCCCGCGAACGCGACATCATCGCCGCCCGCCGCTTGAGCGAAACGCCTTCGACCCTCGAAGACCTCTCCCAAAAACTCGGCATCAGCCGCGAACGAGTCCGCCAGATCGAAGCCCGCGCTTTCGAAAAACTCCGCGACAACATCAAGATCGAGGCCGAACGCGAAGGACTTCTTTCCGGCTAAAGCCCCCTGATTCGCTCCTTGCCGCCCGCGTTCTTACCCCTTTTCGGTCTTTCCGTTGCTGAAACGATAATCCCAAAAATTTTTAGGCCGTTTTAAAGCGGAAAATACTGGCTTTTTCTCTCCCGCAACGCCGCATCTTTTTCTTTTGCAAAAATTCCTAAACTCCCCACATAAGAAGGGTCTGTTTTGGGAGATTCAATGACTTCGAAAGCCTCTTGTCCGGCGGCAGACCGCGCCTGGCGCTCTTTTAAGGGCAATATTTGGAAAACCCGCATCGACGTGCGCGGCTTTATTCAGGACAACTATACCCCTTACGACGGCGACGACTCTTTCCTCGCAAAACCCTCCGAGCGCACAAACCTTCTTTGGGACAAACTGCGCGACCTTCTCGAACAAGAACGCAAAAAAGGCGTCCTCGACATCTCAACCGATATTCCGTCCTCCATCGTCTCGCACGGCCCCGGCTACATCGACAAAGATTCCGAAATCATCGTCGGCCTTCAAACCGACGCGCCGCTCAAACGCGCCATCATGCCCAACGGCGGCTTGCGCATGGTTAAAACAGGCCTTGAGGCCTATAACTACAAAATCGGCCCGGCCGTCGACGAAATCTGGACCAAATACCGCAAATCCCACAACAGCGGCGTTTTCGACGTTTACAGCCCCGATATCCTCGCCGCGCGCAAGGCCGGGATCATCACGGGCCTGCCCGACGCCTATGGCCGAGGCCGCATTATCGGCGATTATCGCCGCGTCGCCCTCTATGGCACGGACTTCCTCCGCAAAGAAAAAGAGCGCGAGTTCCATGAGCTTGACGACAAAACCTTCGACGAGGACACCTTGCGCCTGCGCGAGGAAGTCTCGGAGCAGTTCCGCGCCCTCGACGAGCTTAAAGCCATGGCCGCTTCTTACAGCTTCGACATCTCTCGCCCCGCCTCTTCCGCCCGCGAGGCCGTCCAGTGGACTTACTTCGCCTACCTCGGCGCCGTCAAAGAACAAAACGGCGCCGCGATGTCCATCGGCCGCATCTCGACCTTCCTCGACATTTACTTCGAGCGCGACCTCAAAGAAAAAACGCTGACCGAAGCGCTGGCCCAAGAGTTGATCGACGACCTCGTGATGAAATTGCGCATCGTCCGCTTCCTGCGCACCCCCGAATACGACTCTCTTTTCTCGGGCGATCCGACGTGGGTCACCGAATCCATCGGCGGCATCGGCGAAGACGGACGGCCCCTCGTCTCTAAAAACAGCTTCCGCTTCCTTCGCACCCTCTACAACCTCGGCCCCGCTCCGGAGCCGAATTTGACGGTTCTGTGGAGCGAACGCCTCCCCAAGGCCTTTAAACACTACGCCGCCAAGGTTTCTATCGAAACAAGCTCCATCCAGTACGAAAACGACGACCTTATGCGCTCCCTCTGGGGCGACGATTACGGCATCGCCTGCTGCGTCTCGGCCATGCGCATCGGCAAGCAGATGCAGTTTTTCGGCGCGCGCGCCAATCTCGCCAAGGCCCTCCTTTACGCCATCAACGGCGGCATCGACGAAAAACTCGGCATCAAGGTCGCCGACGGCCTTTCTCCCATAACTTCCGACGTTCTGTCGTACGGGGAAGTGACCGAAAAACTCGACAAAACGATGGACTGGCTCGCCAAAACCTACGTCAAGGCTCTGAACGCCATCCACTACATGCACGACAAATACGCCTACGAGCGCCTCGAAATGGCTTTGCACGACCGCGACATCCTTCGCACCATGGCGTGCGGAATCGCCGGTTTGTCCGTCGCCGCCGACTCCCTCTCGGCCATCAAGAACGCCAAGGTTCGCGTCGTTCGCAACGACAAGGGCCTCGCCGTCGATTACAAGATCGAAGGCTCTTACCCCGCCTTCGGCAATAACGACGACCGCGTCGATAAAATCGCCGCAGACCTCGCCGCGACATTTATGGACAAGATCAGGGCCCAGCCTTTCTTCTACCGCAACTCGATGCCCACGCAGTCCATCCTCACCATTACCTCGAACGTCGTTTACGGCAAAAAAACCGGCAACACCCCCGACGGACGGCGCGACGGCGAGCCTTTCGCCCCGGGCGCAAACCCCATGTACGGACGCGACGCCAAAGGCTTTATCGCCGCAGGCGCTTCCGTCGCCAAAATCCCTTACTCGTGTTCACTC
>CAYUPD010000211.1:0-2593 GCA_964446645.1 uncultured Rhodospirillaceae bacterium | reverse complement strand
GCATCTCGTTTACACCGAGGAGGCCGGGGGTTCGAACCCCTCACCGCCCACCATTTTTGAACGCGACGCGTTTAAAAATGCCGTACCGAAGCCCATAGGGCGAAGGCGGGCCGGTCGCAGCAGTATTCGTTGAAGGAGATTATCGTGTTCCGCCGCTATCTAACGCTATTTGTTGCAAGCGCTTTGCTGATATCTTCGTCGGCGCGGGCCGAGCCGGACGTCCGCGTGCCGGGAGAAAAATAGGGAGCTCTTCGAATGCTCTTTCATACTATTAAGCCCTAACTGCCTGCAAACATGGGATGAATATCGCCTTGTGAAAGCAATTGGCGCGAAGTAGCCTTTCCGGCGAATAATATCCCGGATAATTTCTTGATAAATTTTGGAGGATCATATGTCGGCGATCAATAGTCCCAAAGCGGTAAGTTCTAACACTTGGGTTGAGGATTATTTTAACAGATGTGTCCCCGATTTTGTCGAAGGGCTTGAGGCTCTGTCCGGATTTTTTGAGGGAGAACTCAAATATCGATTTGATATGTATGAAGGCGTTGCCACCATCGTCACCAACGTCTCACGTCTCTCTAGTTCGGAAGCTGAAGCGACGTTTCTGAAAGACCCTGACGGCGATCAGGGAATCTCATTCCGCGCCTATCGGACAGGCGACAGCAAAGAGCCAAGCATCGTTGCCAGCGTTTATCCCTTAAGCGCAAAAAACACGGACGTGGTTTTTCGGAAAGGGCGCGGTGCATTTGAATTTTTTGAGACTGCCGTAAAACAATCGAAGCCTTTTAAAGACAGGCTGGTGATCATCAATAATGTTGGAGCTTATTTAGCCGGAGAAGAAGACAAAGAAAAGAAATTGGCGGTTTTCTCTTTTCTTCGCGATCTTCCTCAGAATGAAAAAGAGCTTCTGGCCGGAATATTCGAAGAGATTCATAAAAAGGGATATATGGGCGTCGATGAGGTCGAACAACCCAATACGGTTATATTCTTCGCCCCCGACACAGGAAAAGAGCGTCCTCCCCGGCCGATAGACTACGACGGCGCCTTGAGAGATTACCATTCCCTTGTTCACAAAGGCCTCATGCGCGATCGTTTGGCCGGTTGTTGCGGGTGTTTTGCCGCGCCGTCGAACGCTCTTATAAAAGAGCTCCTCGAACGTGGATGGGGATCTTCAACGCGGCCAAAGGCCGTCGTCGCTTCGAAAAAAGACGCAAGGTTGAAAAAGTAATACCGCCTTGTTTGCTAAATGAACGGTCAGCGCGGTTTTCTTTTCGCCTCCGAACCGAACACTTTTGTATTCGCGCAGAATCCACTTTCTTAACGGATGGCCTCTATGGTTAAAAGTCGGGATTCCCTCCGTGATTCTTGATTCCTCGACTTAACGCGCTCATGACCGACGAAAAGACGCAAGAAGCCTTATCCGTGCAGTTGGCGAAAAGGATGCTTCCTTTTGTCGTCATCGTCGCCGTGCTTATTACGTCGGTCATACCGACGGGTTATTTTCTGACGGAATACAGAAACGCCTCGAACGAAGCCGGGGTTTACGCCAAAAGGCTGGCGTTCGACATTCGGGTGATGGCGGCCGAGACGGGCGATCTCCGGAATTTTGAGGAAGATAGATACGCGCGGTTATTCGAGGCGTTTGTTAAGGGAAAAAGCATCGAGACGATCGTCGTGCTGGACGAAAAGAACGACAGGGTCGCCCATTACGGCGCGCCGGAAGAAAGCGCGGGTTTTCCGTCGAATTTCAAGATTTGGGGCAAGGCCGAACCCATCCTCATCAGCAACAGGCCGATAGGCTCGGTGCGCGCGGCCAAGCACGGAGACAAGATTTTTATTCAGGGGTTTTTGTCTTATCTGACGTTTGCCTTCTTAGGAATTGGCCTCGCGATCATTATTTACCGCTACCCGTTGTGCGTATCGCGGCAACTCGAAGGGAAAATCATCGAGTATCAGGATACGCTTGAGAAGAGGGTCGAGGAACGCACGCGCGAGTTGAAGATTGAAAAAGACAAAGCCCAGCAGTTGAGCGAAGCGGCGCAAAGCGCCGCGCGATCCAAGTCGCAGTTTCTCGCCAACATGAGCCATGAAATCAGGACGCCGATGAACGGCATTTTAGGGATGGCCGAGTTGCTTTTGCTGACGGAGCTCGACGACGAGCAGCGGGGAAGCGTCAAGACCATCACCGACTCCGGCAAGCTCCTTTTGAATCTGCTCAACGATATTTTGGATCAATCGAAGATCGAGGCGGGAAAACTGGTTCTCAAAAACGCGCCGTTCCTTTTGAGCGACGTCGTCGAGCGCACGTACATGCTTTTCAAGGAAGGCGCGAACAAAAAGAACGTCGCGCTGACGTGGCGCGTCGAATCTGGCGCTCCGTCCGAACTGCAAGGCGACCCGGACCGCCTGGGTCAAGTTCTGTCGAACCTCGTCAACAACGCGATCAAATTCACCGACGAAGGCGCCGTCTCGATTCTCGCCAAATCCTTGGGTAAAAAGGACGGCAAGAACGTTGTACGCTTCGAGATATCAGATACCGGCATCGGCATCATGGAGGAAGATCAAAAGACCATCTTCGATCCTTTTTCGCAGG
>CAYUPD010000210.1:0-2595 GCA_964446645.1 uncultured Rhodospirillaceae bacterium | reverse complement strand
CCGTGCAAACCGGCGCTTTACGACGAAATGGTCCTAAGAAAGCTGGCGGACGCCTACCGCCTCGACTGGGAGCCGCAGGATTCGGAGTCGCGGATAACGGTTTCTTCGGCCTGCACGCGCGTATCGAGCGAGAGCGTCGAAAGCGCGATTTTAGAGCAAATCAAGGCGGCGGGCGGCGCAAAAAGAATGTCGTACGAGATCGTTTTCGACAGGCGGCGCATGGACATCGACCTGCCGGAGAGCGCGAAGCCCAATTTGCGGATCGAGGACTTTGCCTACGATTCCGTCGGGAGGAAATTCCGCGCCACCGTCGTCATAAAGACGCCGCGCGATGTGTATAGTTTTCCGGCGTCCGGGCGTGTTTTGGCGAAGCGGAGCGTGCCGGTACCGATGCGGCGCCTCGAATCCGGAGCGATTGTCGGGGCGAGCGATCTGGATTGGCTCGAGATTCCGGAGGAGCGGGTGACGGCCGAAGTCGTGACGGAGCCCGAGCAGATCGTGGGGCGCGAGCTGAGGCACGCGGCGGCGGACGGAGAGATTTTGCGCATACGGGACACGATGCCGCCGAGGCTCGTGCAGCAAGGCTCGCTGGTGACGCTTAAGATCGAAACGCCGAACATGCTGATAACGACGCAGGGCAAGGCGCAGCAAAACGGCGTCGAGGGCGAGGTCATCCGCGTGGTCAACACGCAAAGCAATCGGATTATAGAGGGAACGGTCGCGGGGCCGGGCATTGTCGAGATACGCCCTGCCCGCAAAATCGCTTCGGCTTCTGTGGAATAGGAAACAATCATGAAAACAAAGGGTTACGCAAAAATTCTTCTGGCCGTTCCGGCGCTTTTGTCCCTGGTCGGATGCAACGCGTACGACCGGATATCGGGGATTGGCGACCAGCCTCAGTTGGCGTCGATTGAAGACCCGACGCAAAGCAAGGGATACAAGCCTGTGAAGATGCCGATGCCGCCGCCGTCGCTGCACGAGAGGCAAGCGAACTCGCTGTGGGAGCAAGGCGGGCGGGCGTTTTTCCGGGATCAGCGCGCGGGCCGGGTCGGGGATATCCTGACGGTGATCGTGTCGATTGACGATCAGGCGTCGATTTCGAACGAAACGAAGCGTTCGCGGGCGAACAGCAACACGGCGGATATGAAGAGTCTTCTGGGCTTCGAGACGAAGCTGAATAAAATACTGCCCGACGCGGTGGACAACACGAGTCTGATCGATACGGGAAGCGACTCGAGCAACACGGGCAAAGGCTCGATCGGGAGGAAAGAGCAGATCGACCTGCGGATAGCGGCGACGATCACGCAAGTTCTGCCGAACGGGAATTTGGTCGTACAGGGACGGCAACAGGTCAACGTCAACTTCGACCTGCGCGAGCTGAACATCAGCGGAGTCATCCGGCCGCAGGATATCTCGGCGGACAACACGGTCACCTACGACCAGATCGCCGAGGCGCGGATCAACTACGGCGGCAAGGGAATCATCGCCGACGTGCAGCAGCCGCGGTACGGGGATCAGTTGTTCGACATCCTGATGCCGTTCTAAGCGTATGCAAGTCCGGCGATTCCCCGGGCCTGAGAAAACAAGCCGTTTAGGCTCTACTCTCCTCTTGCGTTTTGGTTAAAATTAAGGCCATTTAGCGTAATACTAGCCAATGCTTGAAGAGACTTGTTGAGGTCGCGAGCGGTTGCGAGGAGCGAGGCTTTCGCCGGATGAAAAAACCAAGAAAAAACAAGGTGTTGTTTGGCATAAGCCGAGCGAGGCGCAGAGCGAGCGATGTGAAACTGTATAGCGGACTTCATCGGCTTGCTGGTATAAGGCGTTATATGGTTAACGAACGAGTCTAGGAGCGATGACGGAGCGACCGGACATAGCGGATATATTGTCGGCGGCGGGCGATATCGCCTACGACTGGGATTTGGGCAGCGACACGATCGAGTGGTACGGGCTGTGGAAGAGTTTGTTTCCGGAAGGAACGCCGCCGCAGAACTCGCAGGAGCTTTATCATATTGTCCACGCCGACGACCGCCCGGTATTTTTCGGAGGCGACGCGAGCGTTCTTAACCGTCAATTTCGCATCCACGCGGTATCGAACAAGACGCTGTGGATACACGAGCGCGGGCGGAGCGAAAACGACAGTCACAACCACCCGATACGGCAGCGCGGGGTATGGAGGATTATAGCCCCCCCGACGCAAGGCATAGCGCCGGGAGAAGAGCCGTTTCGGGACGCACTGACGGGGTGCCTCAAAAGGCACGCGATGCAATCGCAGCTGACGCGAACGATTGAGAACGCGAAGCTGGCGCGGCGGGTCAGTTCGTATCTGGTGGTGGATATCGACAAGATGTCGTTTGTGAACGAAGCGATGGGGGCGGACAGCGGAGACGCGCTGTTGAGGGGCGTGGCGTCGCGGCTGGCGCAAACGATACCGACGCGGGCGTATCTGGGGCGCGTTGCGGGCGACACGTTCGGGATTCTGCTGCCGGAGCCGTTGGGCAACGACCTCGAAGTGGTCGCGGAGCGCATCATCAACGATTTTCGGAATGCGCCGGTGATCGTGGACAATTCGCCGTTGCACATTACGGTCTCGGCGGG
>CAYUPD010000209.1:1988-2617 GCA_964446645.1 uncultured Rhodospirillaceae bacterium | reverse complement strand
ACGGCGTTTCGCGTATCGACCGGGGGCATTGAGCCGGGCCATTCTCGCGGATGGCTTCCCTAGGGAGTGTCCTTATAGAGGCGCTTGGGGCGAATTATTTTTTGAGGGATTTGGAGAAAGAAGGAAAGGACTAAAAAGACTTATTTTTTGACGGCGAGGAAATTTTGAGCGTCGCCTTTTTCGAGATAGATGCGGTATCCGTGGTTACGGAAGTGCTGGCTGCAGGCGACTTGTTCGTACGAGCTTAGATGCTCGTATTCGAGATAGACGATCCGCGGCGCATAGATGTCGAGCGGCAGTTGGCGCGCGACCATCCAGTCGGCGCCTTCGGTGTCGATGACGAGCAAATCCAGTTTTTTGACATTATGTTGTTTCAAAAGAACGGGAAGCCTGAAGCAGGGCGCCTCGATTTTTTGGGTATGGAGGCGCAAGAGCTTGCGCACGTTCTCGGCCATGTTGGGATTGTCGATGAGTCCCCTGTCGGGCATGAGGGTCGAGATTCCGAAAACGATATCTTTAAAAACGCCCGCCTTGACGGCATCGGGGTCGATGCGGGTCATTTCGACGGAGCCTTCGAAGTCGGCGACGGCGGCGTTGGCCTCCGTCGTGTTGGTCGCGGCGAGTACGAC
>CAYUPD010000209.1:0-1978 GCA_964446645.1 uncultured Rhodospirillaceae bacterium | reverse complement strand
GCCGCGAAGTCTTCATAATTGCTCAGGGGTGCAAGGCCGCCCTGCGCGGCGTAATTGGCCTTGAGCAGTTCGAAGAGGTCGGGCATCGGCTCGATGAGGATTCCGCGCCAGTTTTTCTCGACGACGCAAGCGTGGATGGGGTCGAAGCGGACGCCGTCCATCGCGCCGACCTGGACGAAAAAGACGTCGTCGCCCAGCGCGCGCAAAGTTGCGCCGAGGTCGGAGTCCGTAAATTCGCCGTCGAAAGAGATAAGCATGGTCTAAAGATTAGGCCGCCGCGCCGGAATCGGCAAGTCCGAAGCGGCCTTTACTGGAGAGGCGGGATCGGATAGCTTGCGGACGTCATGCCCGCCACGCTCGAAAGCCTCGATCAACGTCTTACCGCGCTCGAAAAGAAAATCGAGACGCGCATCGCCGTGCGGTCGCTTGCGCGGATATCCGGGATATACCCGAAAGAGAAATCGGTCGTGTTCGTCGGCTTGGGCTACTTCGGCGACAATATCAAATATGCGTTTTTAGCGTTCAGCGATTATGCGAAGAAAAAAGGCATCCGTTGCGCGTTTCTGACCGAGGACGCGGCGCAGAGAGAGAGGCTGGCGGCGGCGGGGCTTCCCGTCATAGGATCGAAAGACCCCGCGTACATGCAAACGCTGCTTGGCGCGCGCGTGGCGGTGTTGCAGGACGCGTTTTACCCGATGCAGTCGGGGATCGTGCCGCACGCGCTTTTGCAGGGCGCGAAGTTCGTGCAGTTGTGGCACGGGATACCGATGAAAGAGATCGGGCTTACGAGCCAGGCGCATTTTGAGATCATGGAGGCCTGCGGCCCCTACGAGGCGCTTGTGGCGACGAACGCGGCGTCCGAAAAAGATTGGGCGCGGCGTTTTGCGTTCCGGCGTTTTGCGGCGGTCGGGTATCCGCGCGACGACGTGCTGTTCCGCGAGGCGGAGGGCAACGATCTTCTCAACGTCGATGCGGAGTCGCTAAAGGCTCTGCGGGCGGCGCGGCAAGCGGGGCGGCGGACGATCTTGTACGCGCCGACGTTCCGGGATAACGAGCCGAGCCTCAGGTGGTTCGAAAAATCGGGCGTGGCCGGATTTGCCGCGCGGTGCAGGGAGCGGGGCCATGTTCTCAAGATCAACCTGCATCCGGGCGAACAGAACGCGATCCCGGCGCTTCGCGCGCGGTGTCCGGATTTGGATTTTATCGCGCCGCATACGGATATCTATCCCGTGCTCAAAGAAGTCGATGTGCTGGTGACGGATTACTCGTCGCTCGCGTTCGACCATATGCTGCTCGGGCGGCGTCAGGTCTATTACCGCCCCGATCATGACGAGTATGTGGCGAAGTCGCGGCCCATGATACCGGGGCGCGAGCATTATGCGGCGGGGCCGGTTGTGTCGGAGATCGACGGCCTGATGGCGGCGGTGGAGGCGGCGGAGGATTCTTTTGCCGCAAAGCGCAAGAAGCTGGTCAAAGAGCTTTACGACCGCCGCGACGGCAAGTCGGGCGAGCGGTTCTGCAAGCTGATTTCTAAAATCCTAAAGGACTAACGTCTCGCCGCGGCAAAGCCAGACGTTGACGGGCCGTTCTCGGCCGATTGAGGGCATTGTTCTGTCGCAGAACGCGTTGCCTGTCGACATGTTGATGACATATTTTCCTAACAATTTATCGTCCGTGACGCACGTCGTCGGAGTGATGAAAAAGCTTCCGGCGGCAGGGTCTTTTTGCCTGAGAGCATCGAGAGCGCCCCTAAAGCCGCCCGTGTTTCTGAGGCTGGAAAGATTGTTATGGCAAACCATGTTGCCGTGGGCATCCCTTCCGGTCGCGAGTTCGAGCGTCGCAGGGAACCATTGTCCATCGTAAGCGAGGCGGTGGCCGTGATAACAGAAGACGCCGTCCCGAAGAGCCGATAGGATTTCGGCGTTATCGGAGAAAAGGCTGGGGTTGTGGCCGCACCAGTTTTTCATGCCTGCGAGTT
>CAYUPD010000208.1:0-2617 GCA_964446645.1 uncultured Rhodospirillaceae bacterium | reverse complement strand
TAAAAAGCTCCTTTTGGCGCGACAGAGTGTTGTGAACGTAAAGTTTCGGCATAAGGCGATCCCGGGGAAAAGACAGGGCCTAAAATTGCTTTTTTGAGCGAAAATAGCAAGCGGTTAACGAATCTGCATTTCCGGAACGTTATCGGGAACGATCAAACGGGCCTCGGTTGCGGCCAAGACCTGTTCGGGGGTGAGGCCTGGGGCGGTTTCCTTGAGGACGAGGCCGCGTCCTGTGGGTTCGATGACGGCGAGGTTGGTGACGATGAGGTTAACGCGGCGGGAGGAAGAGACGGGCAGCGTGCACTGTTTGACGATGTGAGAGAGTCCCTTGGCGGCGTGAGTCAGGACGACGACGACTTTTTTAGCGCCCGAGAGAATGTCCATGGACGCGCCGATGCCGGTGGATGAGCGGCCGGAAGAAGTCCAGTCGGCGAGGAAGCCGCGTTCGTCGACCTGATGGCCGCCGAGGACGGCGAGGTCGAGATGGCGGCCCCTGATGAGGCCGAAAGCGTCCGCGCTGTCGAGGCAGGACGCGCCGGGCAAAGCGCCGACGAAAGTGCCGGAAGCGTCGATAAGATAGTCGTCCTCGAGTCCGCGTCCGGGGACGGCGGACATGCCGATGACGCCGTTTTCGGACAAGAAGTAGACGTCGATGCCGGAAGGGACGTAGCGCGCGGCGAGCGAAGGGAGTCCGGATTCGAGGTTGACGATTTCGCCGTTGCGGAATTCTTGCGCGACGCGTTTGGCGATGAGGACGTCATCTTCCATGTCTGCGCCTCCGTTCGATAAGGAAATCGACGAGCACGTGGGGAGTCATGACTCCGTCCGGAGGAATAACGCCGACGGGGACGATGGAATTGGCCTCGGCGATGACGACGTCACCGGCGAAGGCCATGACGGGATTGAGGTTGCGGGCGGTCAGCGCGTAGTCGAGGTTGCCTCGGTAATCGGCGCGATGGGCGCAAAGGAGGGCGAAGTCGGCGCGGATGGGCATGTCGAGGACGTATTCTTTATTGTTGACGCGCACGACGCTTTTGCCGTCGGCGGCTGGGGTGCCGACGCCTGCGGGCGAAAGAACGCCGCCTAAACCATGGCCGCCCGCGCGGATGCGCTCGGCCAAGGTGCCTGCGGGGCAAAGTTCGATGTCGAGATCGCCCGAGGAGGCCTGACGTTTGGCTTCTGGATTTGCGGCGAAGGACGAGACAACGGCGCGCTCGGCGCATTTGGCGTCGATAAGCTGGCCGATGCCGATACCGGGCTTAGAGAGGTCGTTGGCGATGATCGTGAGGCGCCGTTTTTCCTGCCGGACGATTTCCTCGATCATGCGGCGAGGCGAGCCGACGGACAAGAAGCCGCCGATGAGCAAAGAAGCCCCGTTCGGGATCATCTCGACGGCGCGTGAGATATCGACGGCTTTTGTCATGGGAAGAAAAGCGTGAAGGTAGAGAATCGGCAGGAAGGACAGGATAGAACGTTTTCAGGCGCGTTGGAATCGGAAGATGGCCGCCGTTGGCGGACGCGAATAAATACGCGCGGGGCCGGAAATCAGAACAATTTGTCGATTTCGGATTGGGAGGGGGTGGCGGTGCCGTGAACGATGCCGTTGCCTTCCTCGATCATGGTGCGGAGCTGGGCGGCGGAGGTGCGGGCGATGTTCGAGAAGACGTCTTTTTCGTCTGCGGCCAAAAGGGTGCGAAGGGTATGAGTGGTGTCTTCGATGACGATGCGGATGGCGTTCGTCTTGCTTTCGAGGGACTCGCGGAGTTCCGGAGGAGAGAAGGCATAAGCTTCGATGGCGAGAGAGGCGAAATCGAGTCCGCTGGATCTAAAATGTTCGATGTAATCGATGAAGTGCCACTGTTCGATTTCCTCGAGGAGTTCCGGAGCGTCGGGGAGCATATCGAGCATCATGACGACGGAATTGAAGGAATTAAAATAGTCGGTAGAGAGGAGGGAGCGTGTATCGATATTGGTGCCGACGACCCTTTTCCTGTATTCCTCCTGCTTATCGGCGGGAGGGGGCGGGTAAGCGCGGCTTTTGGGCGCGGCAGTAGGGCTTGCTGCGGGGGCGGCGGTCGAATCGACTTCGTTGGCTAAAGAAGTATCCATGCGGGACCTGCGCTAACTAACCTGTAAAGACAACATTCTAGCGGCCAGTTTCTAATGAAAGGTTACCAATAGGAGAAGGAGGCTAAGACTTTACAACAACTGGGGTAATTTGTAGTTATTAACATACCGTGGGATGCAAAAATTTTTCCGGATCGCGTTGACGGGATTGCGGTTTTTGGGGAGACGAGTCATAAAGCGAACCCGCCGGAAGCTCTATCCGGCGCGAGAGAATTCAGGCAAGAGATCGAAGATGAAGTTTATAACGTCCCACCGCCGCCTATTGGCCTTTCTGCACGACGTATCGATGGCGGCGGTTTCGTACTGGCTGGCGCTGTATCTGCGGTTGGGGGGGGATTTCACGGGAATCCCGATGAGCGAGGCGTTGACGGCGGCGCTGATCTTCATGGCGACGTGCGGGGCGGTGTTTTGGGCGAGCGGGCTTTATCGGGGGATATGGGTTTTCGCGTCGTTGAAGGATTTGATGGAAATCCTGCGCGCGTCGGCAATC
>CAYUPD010000207.1:0-2637 GCA_964446645.1 uncultured Rhodospirillaceae bacterium | reverse complement strand
TATTTACGCGATGGGTCGCGACGGCCTGCTGCCCAAAAGTGTCGCTGCGGTCAACGAAAGAACGCTGACGCCCGTGCGCGCCACAGTCATTCCCGGAGTCATCATCGCGTCGGCGGCGGGATTGATACCGCTTGGCACGCTGGCGGAGCTTGTCAACGTCGGCACGCTGGCCGCATTCATCCTTGTGTGCGGCGGCGTCATCGTCTTGCGCTTTACGCATCCCAACATCCACCGGCCCTTCAAGGTGCCCGGCGGCATCGCGCTGCCTCTTTTGGGGATCGTCACCTGCGGCGCTTTGGTCGCGTTCCTGCCCGTCATAACGCACCTTCGGTTCGTTATCTGGCTTTTCATCGGGATTGTCGTCTATTTCTTTTATTCGATCCGCCACAGCAATCTGGCCGACCGATAATCAGCCGCGCGCCAGAACGCTATCCGCCACGAACGGATTGGTTCTTCGCTCTTCACCGAACGTCGATTCCTCCCCGTGGCCGGGGATAAAGCGAACGTCGCCCAAAGGCCAGAGTTTTTGAGTGATCGAGCGGATCAAGGCTTCGTGATCGCTGTGAGGAAAATCCGTGCGACCGACGGAGCCTTTGAACAGAACGTCGCCGACTTGGGCAAAATTGTTTTCCTTGTTGTAAAAAACGACATGGCCCGGCGTATGGCCGGGGCAATGAAGAACCTGCCATTCGGTTTTGCCCACCGTCACGACGTCGCCGTCTTGAAGCCAGCGGTCGGGATCGAAAGAGTCCATCCCCGAGACGCCGTAGAACATCGCGTGCTGGGGAATGTTATCGACCCAAAAGGCGTCGTCTTCGTGAGGCCCTTCGATGGGAGCGCCGGTGAACCGCCGCAGTTCGCTTGCGCCGCCGCCGTGATCGAGGTGGCCGTGCGTAATCCATATTTTTTCGACGGTCAGCTTGTGCCGCTCGATCTCGGCCATAATGCGTTCGACCTCGCCGCCCGGATCGATGACGGCGCAGCGATTTGTCTTGTTACACACGGCGATCGTGCAGTTCTGCTGAAAGGCCGTGACCGGAACGACATAAGTTGAGATGGTCGGTTCGAACGGCATTATTATTCTCCCGAACGTAAGCGCTTCAGCGCGCGATAAAGAAGCCTCGCGCCGTCTTCCGACATGATGGATTCGGGATGGAACTGGAATCCCATAAAGCGGTCGCCCTGCATGGCGACAATGCGCCCCGTTTCGTCGGTGTCGAATTTAATGTCCTTGCGCGCTTTGGCGGCGGCGTTGAAGACGGGAGAAAACGAGTTGTAAAAGCCGAGGCGGTATTTTTCTCCCACAACCTCAACGATACGCTGCATGCCCTGCGTCGAATGAACCTGTCTTTCGACATCGATCTTTTGATGAACCGCCAACGCCTGATGGCCGAGGCAAATGCCGAGCATGGGCGTTTGTCGCGTCATCAGTTCGCCGATAATCTCTTGTAGGCGGCGCATGCGAGGATGAGCCATATCCGTCGGATCGCCCGGCCCCGGCCCTACGATGACGATATCGCTCTCGTCTTTTGCCGGATCGAAGGCCATGCTGTCGATGACGGTTGCTTCCGCGCGCATTGTGCGCAGCATATGCCCGATCATGTGGGCGAAATCGTCTTCGTCGTTGAGGATCGTCACCCTAAGCTTATCGAGCGACGGCGCGCCCTCGGCATGAGGGTCTTGGCGATTCATCCAGAAAGCCGAGAGTTTCTCGTTCCGCGCGCGCAAGGAGGGCTCGGCCTTGCGGCATAGATCGTCCGTCAAATAGGTTTCCTGATTTTGGGGAGCGCCCGTCAGGAAACCCAAAAGCCCCATGGCCTTCGCGCGGGATTCTTTCGCCTCGTTGTCGGGATCGGAATCCCTGACGAGGCCGCCTCCGGCTTGGACGCGGAACGTTCCGCCGCCGTCGATTTCGGCGCAGCGGATCAGAATGGCGCAGTCCAGATCGCCGTTGGGCGCATCCGTCCGGGGATTTGAGTAGATGCCGATTTCCCCGGCATAGTAGCGCCGCGACTGGGGTTCGTATTTCCGGACGATGCGGGCGGCGCTTTCCATCGGCGAGCCGACGACGGTGGGAGCATGAAGCGTTCGGCGCAACGCGGCCATCGTATCGCGCCCCCTGCGCCCGACGAGACGGTATTCGGTATGAACGACGGCGCCGATTTCGCGCAAAAAGGCCCCCTCTACGTCGCCGCCGTCGGGGCAAATGACGCCCATGATCTTCATCTCTTCGTCGACGACCTGAAAAAGTTCGTTGATCTCCTTGGGATCGTCCAGAAAGCGGTCGAGCCGTTTTTCGAACGTCGCGCGGTCTTCCTTGCGCAGCGTTCCGGCTATGGGAACCATGACGGTTTCGTTTCCGCGGATTTCGAGATGCCGTTCGGGCGTTGCGCCGACGATGAAGCGGTCTTTCGAGCGGTCTTCGGGATGAATATCGGCAAACAGAACGGCCATATACTGGCCGCGCTGTTTTAAAATTTTTCGATAGATGCTGAGGGCGGTTTCGGCATCGAAGTTTTCGATACGGCCCGAGAAACTCCGAGCCAGCGTGACTTGCGAGGCGTTGCCCTTCTCAATCTCGTTTTTCTGGAAATCGCGGACAAGGTCGGCATAAACGGAGTCTGAAAGAGACGCGCG
>CAYUPD010000206.1:0-2676 GCA_964446645.1 uncultured Rhodospirillaceae bacterium | reverse complement strand
GAGAAAATACGGGACGATAAATATATCCGCAGTTTTGTGAAAAAACGCTGGTTTACATATGAAATTGTCAAGCAAAAAGGCTTGGAAGCGTACGACGATTTGCTGCTTTTCAATACAGGGGATCCGATAGAGGATAAAAAGCAGCGCGAGAGACTGACGTCCGGATTGCCCGAGGATGTGCGTTTTGTCCGGGCGATGGCGATGCAGATGTTGTTGTGGGGCCGTGATCTGTTGTTGAAGGGAGAGTATGCCCCCAAAAACGCCGTTGCCGAACTTCAAGGGGCCTCGGCGAAGAGGGAGTTTGTATGGAGTCCGGAACTGGAGAAATTTGTGGTTATTCCGGATCTGAACGAGAGCGATCCTTCCTTTCATCGCGAAAGAGAAATTTTTCTTAAGACGCTTCCTGAATGCCACAGGGTTCCGGTCAAGGGTAACCCCTGCGTTGGCGATTTGCTTATTGCCGGGGCGCGTGAATTTAAAAAAGCGTTTGCGGTTGCCGAGCACACGCGCGAGGCTCTGGATTTCTTTATCATCTCCTGTTCGGATTCGCGCACGCCGTCGATATCTGTGGCCGGGCCGTTGGCGGACAGGCTCAGATATTCGTTGCGGAATCCCGGAGCGTTTTCTTCGCTGAACGGCAAGCTGACGAATTCGGCGGGACGTTTTTATGCGTTAGCGCGTTATCATGGGAAGCCGGTTGTTTCGGCGTTTCATACGGATTGCGGCGCTTTGGGAGCCATCGATTCTTATCTTGGCAAGAAGGGCGAGGTTCCCGGTCCGTTTGAAGCGCTCGCTAGAAACAGAGAAAAATTATATTACACGGTACAGGATAAGGGCATCCACTCATACGGCAAAGAGTACGGAATAGAAGTTTCAACGATTTCCGATGCCATGGCCGTTCAGCAGGCCTTACAGGACTATAAGGTTGCGACGGCAGAGTATCCGGATGTAAAAACCTACATCTCCATCCAAGACACGCGCCAGAAGCAAAATTACATCATGAATCCAAACATAAGGAAGTTTGTTCCTATTCCGGCGGCCGAATGGGCTTGGGCTCCCCTATTACAATCCTTGCGCACTAACGCGCCGTGTGGTTTTTCTCCGTCCCGGGGCTGCGGTAGGTAAAGTCCGCGATAAGATGCGGGCCTATAAACTGCAATAGCCGCGGGGCCTCGCTTTTTAAGCTTATGGATATTTTCCCGTATTGGCAACGAGCCGATTCCGCGCGATAAAGCAGGGAGCCATCGTCGATTTATATTTTGAGGAGAACTCCATGGGCAACGAAGACATGTTTGGCGACAGCGATAGAATCGTTCCTGGAGGGAGTGGCATCAACATCATTCCGGGGAAGGACGGCGGTAAAGGGGTTGGCGATATAACGGGTGCGGGCGTCGGAGGCGACGACATCGGCGGTGGCAGCATAACGGGGGCGCTCTCCGGTGCTATTCCGTTCGCTGGTAAAATATTAAAATCTATAAAGAAGGCCGTCGGTGGCGGCTTATGCGCTATTTTTGTCGTAGGGATGATAATTTTCCTTATGATGACGTCTCTTCTGACTTTTTGCAGTAGCGGTTCGACCCAGACTTCGTCATCTCAGGAGCAAGGCGAGTCGTCTCAGGATACTCAGGATTCCGATGGCGGTCAGGGGGCCAACGGCTCCGACAACTATCGGGGCGTTCCGGACGAAGATTTGATGTGGCAATAAATCTCGCAGCTTCGCGCGCCGTTTGGCTCAATCGCAAAATGCAGCGACAGGTGGTTTGAAGGCAGCCTGTTTCCGGCGCGCTCCGGCCACTCGACAAGTGTGATGCCGTCCGCCAAAGCGTCGTCCCAGCCTAATTCGTCTAATTCGGCGGAGGATTTCAGGCGATAAAGGTCGAAATGCGAAATCAATAGCCCGCGCGATTCATATGTTTGAAGAAGGGTAAAGGTCGGACTGGGCACGTCGCCTTTGATGCCGAGCGCGCGTAAGACGGCTCTCGCGAATTCGGTTTTTCCCGTGCCCAGATCGCCGCTTAAGGCGAGAACGTCGCCTTTTTTCAGTTGCGGCGCGAGTTTTTCCGCGAGCGCTTCGGTGGCGGCGAGGTCGGGCAGAGGGATTTTATCGCAAGGCATTGGTCGAAGCGGCGGCATGGATGGGGATAAAGCAGGTCACGCGCGTGCCCTGATGAGGCGTGCTGGTGATCTCGATGCGGCCGCCGTGAAGTTCGACGAAGCTTTTGACGAGGCTAAGGCCCAGTCCCGCGCCGGATTGGCGGGCCTGCATGTTGGCGCGTTCGAACTTGCCGAAGACGCGGTCGAGATCGGATTCGGGAATGCCGATGCCTGTATCGGCGACGGTGATGGCGATCCAGTCTCCGGTGTTGCGAGCCTCGAGCGTGATGCGGCCGCCTGCGGGGGTGTATTTGACGGCGTTGCTGATGAGGTTGAAGAGAACCTGCTTCATGCGGTGCTGATCGACCTCGAAAGAGCCGGTGTTCGGAGGGCAATCGATGACGATTTCGAGCGATTGCTGCCTTGCCCATTCGGCGGTCATCTGCTTGGCGGAGTTAAGCAGTCCGGCGACGGAGGTATTTTCCTGATCGAGAGCCATGCGGCCCGCTTCGATGGTGGCGAGGTCGAGGACGTCGTTGATGAGGAGAAGGAGTTTCTTGCTGGCGTCCATGATGGTGCGCG
>CAYUPD010000205.1:0-2728 GCA_964446645.1 uncultured Rhodospirillaceae bacterium | reverse complement strand
AGAGAGATGGTCTTCGTAAGCCGCGTCGCGGTGTTGACGTCGGAGGGAAGAACGGAAGACGCGCGCGGCACGAGCAGCACGTCGTCGAAAGTCAAAGCTTCGGAGAAAGTTGCCATTTTGAAGGACCCCAAGGGTTTTTCGTTAATGGCAAGCATGTATAAGGCCAAGGGAGCGGTCAGGTAAAGCCCTATTTTAATTTCTTGGAAGAAAGAGAGAATCTTTCCCCCATTTTCCTCTCCCCTTGCGGGAGAGGAAGCAAAAACTTGGCGTTACAATGTAACGCCTTAGTTTTTGCAGGTGAGGGGTCGTCTAAGCGGTTAACTTTTCCGCGTCACATCCTCTTTTCGAGGTCTTTGAAGGCGGCAAAGAAGGACTTTTTCGCCTCGCAGGAGAAGGGGTTCTCGCGTTCGATGGCGCGGAACAGCTCGTCCGAGTCATAGCGGACCATCTCGACCATCTCCTGCATCAATTCGTAGGTTTTGGTGGGAAAGCGCATGTCGGGCAGGTCTAAGGAGACGACGATCTTGGCCAGCATGTGCGTCAGGCCTTGAACATAGGCGGCCTCGCGGTCGTGCTCTTCGGGGGTGACCAGCGCGGCGCGCAGGCCGAGTTTTTCCTTGCAGAATTTGGCGACGCAAGCGCCGCGCCGCCCGCGAATTTCGCAGACGGCGATGTTGAGGCCCTTGATGCTTTTCTTGCCGCTTTGGGGGCCGAAGAGGGGATGCGTGCCGACAAGCGCGACGTGGCGGGGAAGAAGCTTGCGCATGGCGGCGACGGGCCTGATTTTGACCGAGGCGACGTCGATGACGAGCGCGCCTTTTTTGAGGTGCGGCGCAATCTCCGCCAAAACGTCGCGCATTTTCTGAACGGGCACGGCCAAAACGACGATGTCGCACGAGGCGGCGTCTTTCAGATTTCCGGCGCGGGCTTTCAGTTTTTTGGCAAGCGCGCCCGTCTTCAGGAAAGGATCGTGAAGGACAAGCGAGAAATGCCGCGCGAGGTGCTTGGCGGCGAAAGAGCCGAACGAACCGACGCCGATGAGTCCCAAAGAAAGCTTTTTCATTAAAAGTCTCTATATCTGCAAGGATCCCGGCCTTCGCCGGGATGAGGTTTTTCTAAGCCCTCACCAAGCGGCGAGGGCTAAGAAAAAGCCTCACTTTCGGCCCGACTTAAGCGGCGCGGCATAGCCGCCCAAGGGGGCGAGGTGTTGCAACCGGCTGCCGAGCATGGCGCGAAGGCGGGAAAGGCGGGTATCGTTGCGTCCGACGTAGCCTTCTGTTTCGACGAGGTAGAGGACGGGGGCGGAGCCGCCGCGGCCGACGGTCTGGGAGAGAAGCTGCTTGACCTTATATCCGGCCTTGCCCAAAAGGCGCTTGATCTCGCCTTCGGGAACATGGACGCATTGCAAGGCGAGGAAGCTGTAATCGTCGCCGGTCAGTTCGGGGTAGAGCTTGCCGACGACAAGGCCTGCGGGAAGGGCGTTGCGGGCATTGTTGCGTCCGGCCTTCGTGACTTCGAAGGGCATGGAGGCGAAGACGGTCAGAATGTTTTTCTTGTCGCTCGCGAGCAGGGGCCACCAAGCGGCCTTGTCGTTTTCTTTGGGGAAGGGGACGACGGCGACGGTGGCCTTTTCGGCCTGAACGGCCTTGATGGCGGCCAAGGCGGAGGGCATTTCGATAAGCGGGGTGAAGGAGCCGTAGAAATCGCGCGAGAGGTCCCAAAGCCCGGGGCCTTTGTCGGGGGAAGTGACGGCGACCTTAAGGGGGCCTTCGAGGAGGGTGAAGGCCGAGATCATCTCGCGCCAGAGGCGGACGATAAGGCCTTCGGGAAGCTTGCCCTGCGGGCGGCCTGTCAGGGCGCGGAGCATCTGAGCCTCGCGGCCGGGGCGGATATAAAGGTGTTGTTTGCCTTTGAGTTTACGGACGTGGTCGATGACTTCGGCGCGTTCGCGCAAGAGGTCATGAAGGACGGAATCGATCTTATCGATTTGGGCGCGGGCGTCGGCGAGAGCTTGTTTATCGGGATTAACGGTTACGGTTTTAAGAGACATGGAATTTCCTTAATAGATATACTGAAGAGGCAGGATAGAACGAAAATGCGGAAAAGTCCAAAAATACCTCGCTTCGGGAAGGCGTTTACCTTGTTTTTAATGGAAAAAAGCGTTTTGCCGCGCAACAAAACTCAGATCGGCAGAGGCAAAGGAAGCGGAGGATTCTCGGCCGTTTTGCGCTTGGTGTTTTTTGAGCCAGCAAGGCCCGCGATGCGTTTTTGAGCGTCGATAAGAAGAACGCCGCCGCCGAAAAGGCAAGGGGTGAAGCGCTCGAAGCGGCAGATAAGCGAAAAAAGAAAATCGGAAGCCCGAGGCGGGGCGATCAGCGCGCGCCGCGTCCGGGCGACAAAAAAACCCTGCTGCTTAAGGGCGTTTTTGATTTGCGAAAGAGAATAAGCTTCCTCAAGGCTAAAGGGAGATGCGGGATAGCGCGCCCACGCGCTGCCGCGACGCGGGACGACGAGCAAAAGATGGCCCTCGCCTTTCAAGACGCGCCACGCCTCGCGCAAAAGAAGGGCGATGTCGGCTGCGCCGGGCGCGGCGTGCAGGGCGACGATGCCGTCGATATCGGCGTCGGGGAGAGGTTTGTTTTTAGCGTCGACGAGGCACGAAAAATTTTCGCTTTGTCCGGCGGTCATGCGGCCCGATACGAAAGAAGGCGTGTTGAAAAGAACGTCG